>JBEPXR010000023.1:0-14347 GCA_041641775.1 Desulfobia sp.
CAGAGAAAGAAGATCGCTGCCATGGATGCGCATATCGCTTTGTTTTTAAAAGAAAGGTTACTGCCGTTCATAAATCCGCCTTGACTAATTTTCCGTTTTCCAGGGTGAGACAGCGGTCCATCTGTCTGGCTAAATGATAGTTATGGGTGACTATAACAGTCGTCAGACCAAAATCCTGATTCATATCCTTTATCAGGGCGAACATCTTGTCCCCGGTATTGGGGTCAAGATTACCCGTCGGTTCGTCAGCCAGGAGGAGAGCTGGTTTTCTGATTACCGCTCTGGCCAGGGCAACCCTCTGCTGTTCTCCTCCGGACAGCTCTCCTATCCGATGCTCGTGTCTGCCAGCAAGACCTACCTTGTCGAGGAGTTTCCGTCCCCTTATCACAAGTTCCTTCTGTTCGCAACCTCCAATCAGACCGGGCATGATGGTGTTTTCGAGTGAGGTGAATTCCGGCAGGAGATGATGGAACTGAAAGACAAATCCTATTGCCTTGTTTCTGAATTCAGCCAGGCGGCGGTCACTGCGCAGGTAAATATCCTCGCCTTCATAATACAGTGATCCTTGACAGGGGCGATCAAGGGCGCCGAGGAGATTGAGCAGGGTTGATTTTCCTGTCCCGGAAGCCCCGATGATTGCCACCATTTCACCCCGGCGCAACTGGATATCCACCCCCTCCAGAACCTTGATCTGGTGTGATGCCTCTCCGTAAATTTTGACCAGGGAATTTCCGGAAATAACGCTATGTTCATTCATATTTTCATCTGCTGTCATCAATAGCGGAGGGCCTCCACCGGTTCAATTCTGGAGGCTTTCCAGGAGGGGTAGAGCGTGGCCAGAAATGTAATAAGGACAGCTGAAACTGCTACGACGCTGACGTCGAGGAAATTCACGGCTACCGGCAGAGTGGTCATAGGATAAACATCCCCGGGCAGCTTGATGAATTTATAGCGGGAGAGAATCTCGCATAATCCCAGGCCTCCGATCACTCCGATGATCATGCCGGCGCTGCCAATTATTAATCCTTCATAAACAAAGATTTTCATTATACTGCGGGAAGTGGCTCCCATGGATTTAAGAATGGCGATGTCCCGCTTCTTTTCCATAACCACCATGATGAGCGTACTTATTATGTTGAAAGCGGCCACAAGAATGATCAGGGTAAGGACGATAAACATGGCGGTTTTTTCGAGTTTGAGAGCAGAAAAGAGATTGTGGTTCATGGCCATCCAGTCTTTTGCAATGAAAGGGCTGCCCAGTTTCTCCTCTATTTTTCTGGCCAGCTGGTCGGCCTGATAAATATTATCTATACCTATCTCAAGACCGTGAACGGCGTCCTCCATACCGAGAAAATCCTGGGCGGTTTTCAGGGAAACGTAAGCCAGGGAGGAATCGTATTCATACATGCCGGTATCAAAGATGCCGATAACTTCAACGGTCTCTATTTTGGGGATAACACCCATGGGGGTCAGGGGACCTGAAGGCAGCAGTATCCTCAGTCGCTTTCCGGGGTAGGAGGCCAGTTTGCCGGCCAGTTGTTTGCCCAGGATAATTCCGGGAGGACTACCCTGCGCGCCGGACTTATTCTCTAAATCGGTGAAGTCACCAGAAACCATCTGGTCGGGCAGAGAGAGGACCGGCGCGGCGGTATCTGGATCGATACCCCGCAGGACAATGCCGGCACCACCCCGTCCGCCGGTTATCATAGTCTGACTGTATATATAAGGTGTTGAGAAGCTGATTCCATCAATGTCCTTGATTTTCTCACTGAGAGTACGATAGTCAGTAATACTGCCGCCGCTTTTCTGGACGATAATGTGGGAATTCACCCCGAGGATCTTGTCCCGCAGTTCCGAAGTAAAACCGCTCATCACGGCCAGGACGACGATAAGGGCCATAACACCCACAGCAACTCCGCCAATTGAAATGGCGGTTATCAGGGATATGAAACCGTGTCTGCGCCTGGAACCAAGATGTCTCAGGCATATAAACGATTCAAATCGAGAATTGCTCATTGGATATATCACCTATCTTCATCCAGATAATAAGCCGGAAGATATGCAGGGTCGTTTTCTGCACTCCCAAGGCCCATGGATTGGGAGTGTCTCCAGGTAGATGGGAGGTGCAATCATTTTTCAGGACGAAGGTGTGGAAACAGGATGACGTCCCTAATGGAAGGGGAGTCGGTCAGGAGCATGATGAGTCTGTCAATACCTATACCTTCACCGGCTGCCGGCGGCATGCCATACTCAAGAGCCCGTATGAAGTCGTGATCCATTTCCGAGGCGATTTCCTCGTCATCTTTTCCATTTTCAATCTGTTTGAGAAGACGATCTCTCTGGTCTACTGGATCATTGAGTTCGCTGAATCCGTTGGCCAGTTCCCTGCCCGCAATGAACAGTTCGAAGCGATCGGTGACTTCCGGATTTTCATTGTTCTTTCTGGCCAGGGGTGAGGTTTCAGTGGGAAAATGGGTAATAAAGGTTGGGTCCAGCAGTTTATCCTCGACCAGAAGTTCGAAAAGTTCGGTTTTGGCCTTCCCAGGCCCTGCTGACCTGTCCAGCTGTATCCCTTTTTCCAGGGCAAGCCGGATAACTGCATCAGGGTCGGCAAGCAGGTTCTCTTCCACACCGCCAAGTTTGACAAGGGCTTCATCCATGGTAAAACTGTTCCAGGGTGGAGAAAGATCGATCTCCTTTTCCTGGTAAGTTATCTGCATGGAGCCGGTTACTTCCGCCGCAATCCAGGAAATCATTTCCTCGGTAAGATCCATCAGTACATCATAGGTTGCATAGGCCTGATAGAATTCTATCATGGTAAATTCAGGATTATGGCGGGTTGAAAGCCCTTCATTTCGGAAATTTCTATTTATTTCAAAAACTTGCTCAAGGCCTCCAACCAGGAGTCTTTTCAGATAGAGTTCGGGGGCTATCCGCAGGTAGAGGTCCATGTTCAGTGCATTATGGTGGGTCCTGAAAGGCTTGGCCGTGGCGCCTCCGGCAATGGGCTGCATCATGGGAGTCTCCACCTCCATAAAACCGCGATTGGTCAGAAAGTCCCTGAGCAGTCTGATAATTTCTACTCTTTTACGAAACGTCTCTCTGACTTCCGGGTTCACTATGAGGTCCACGTAACGCTGGCGATAACGGGTTTCCACATCCGTCAGACCATGAAACTTTTCCGGGAGGGGCCGCATTGATTTACAGATGAGTTTGAAGGAATCGGCCTGGAGGGTGGGTTCTCCTGTTTTGGTGCGGAACATGGTGCCGCTGAAACCTACAATATCACCAATATCGAGTTTCTTAAAGAACTTGAAGTTGTCTTCCCCTACTGTATCCCGCTTAATGTAGACCTGCATCTTGCCGGTTTCATCCTGAATATGCAGAAAGGCGGCTTTACCGAATTTGCGGACCGTAATTATTCGCCCGGCGATTTTTTTTATCCCGCCGGGCAGGGCCTCATCTTCATTCTTTTCTTCAGGGAGAAGGTTTTTAACCTGGTGGCTGGGGGTAAAGTCATTGGGATAGAGGTCTATGCCGAGTTCAGCGAGTTCAGCAGCTTTCTCCCGCCTTTGTCTAAGTATTTTTTTGTCTTCTTCCATATTTAGGTTGGTATCGGTTCGATTTTTTTCAGGAAACAGTTTCAGAGCACCGTTGCTGTAAAGCGCCTCAGCCACTCTTACCAAGTCTCGTGGGCTGTTACTCCCCTCTATAGATGCTTTTCTCGAAGCACAGCGGAAACGTCACGGGTCAGCTCCAGTACTTTTGCGGCATTTTCCAGGGAAAGGGAGCCGGTGCCACAGCTCGGCGTAATCAGACTCTGTCTGAGGATATCTTTCATATCCCTCTTTTCGTTGACCAGGGCGGCAGCACTTTGTTCCCACAGGGAAACTAAAGATTCACTGTCCTGGGAGATGATATCTTCCTCTTTCGAAGTAGGGACTATTCCCCAGGCAATAATCCCATCCCTGTCCAGAAAATTTTGTATTTCGGAGAGGCTGCTGACAAAACGATCGAAGAAGCTGAAGGCGTCGAAGTTGATAATATCGTACTGCAAAGAGAGGAGCAGCGACCAGTCTGTGTTGGCGCAGACATGTACCCCGGCCAGTCCACCGGCTTCATGAATCGCACTGATCACTTCGGTTTGATCAGAGGCAATATCGTCTTTCGAAATGGAGATGAAGGAAGACGAACCCAAACCGGCAAGAGCCGGTTCGTCCATGAACAGGATAACGGGGTAGTTCATTTGGCGGAGAAGACTGACCTGCCAGGCGGCCTTCATGGAAAGTCCTTTCAGCACAATCTCTCTCAGAGTCGGGTCATAGTAAGCGTCTTTACTGTTCTGGTCCTTCAGGCCGGTCAGTACGGTAAAAGGACCGGTTATTTGACCCTTGAGAGCAGTAATTCCCTTTTTCCCTGTAACTCTTTCCATCAGGAGGTACAAACCCTCAGCTCTTTCCCTGCCTACCTTAAAACGTGAGTCCTTGAGAAGAGAAGGGTTTTCACTTACCGCCAGGTAATCCTCGAAGAAGGCAAGATGATCATTTTCAAAATCTGGGGAATCAGTATTGAACCAGGTACGGCCGTTTTCTTCTACCAAGCCAGGGAAACCTTCGACGAATTGCGAAAGCATTCCTTCCAGAGGATTGCCTGGCAGCTGTGGCCATAAGGGGATGGCGGGAGTATGGCTGAATATGAGTTCCAGGGCATCCTGATGGTTCGAAGTGGGAATGCTGCCAATAAGTGTTGGCAGACCGTAGGGCCTGAATGTTTCAGTTGGTGCGCTTTCGTGTATGGCCATAGTAGTCGATTTCCCTTGTGATTGTTTATGATTTTTCCTTGTATCTGTAAACGGCCTTGTGATTGTTTGGATTTATGGGTTTCTGTAGAGTTCGCCCTTAGGTTTCTGACTTATCAAGACGGCAAGGAGTCGTTTTATGACATGGCTGATAAATCCACTTCAACCGTAAAGCTCACGGAATAGAGGCTATTAGATTGAAATTCAATCGGGAGATCAAGTATAATGAGAACTGGTAAGAATGTAGTGACTATCAATTATCTAATTGAATGTCAATTCATTATCTGCTAAAACAAGAGCCCCTGTGTCCCTTTTCATTGCCGCTCTCTCAAACTCTATAGCTGTAAATGAAAATACATTTTTTGGCAAGTATAATAACAGGTTCTTCTTACAGAGTCTGTCCGGTAACGGGGCTGCAACCGGGGTTGACTATAAAGGTAAAGATGGTTACTTTCGTTTAGTCTGCGAGAGTGGCGGAATTGGTAGACGCACTGGACTTAGGATCCAGCACATATAATGTGTGGGGGTTCAACTCCCCCCTCTCGCACCACGTAAACGAATTGTGTTATTTTTGTAATCTAACCTTCATTCAAGACAATACTCCGGTTTAAAGCAATTCAGGTCCGGGCCCCTGCAACCCCCATCTGGACAGAGAACGCTCAAATCCAACAATCAATAAGGAAGGAAAGCATGCAGGTCAGTGTTGAAGATATCAGCTCATTAACCAAAATGGTCAAGGTTGTTGTTCCCTCAGAAAAAGTGTCGTCCAAGCTTGACGAGGCCTATGCCAAACTGAAACCTGAAGTTTCCATAAAAGGTTTCCGGAAAGGGAAAGTGCCCAAGAAAGTACTGGAAAAGAATTATGGGGAGCGGGTCAAAAGCGAGGTTGCAGAGCAACTGGTTCAAGACACCTATTTTGATGCCCTGGAAAAGGTCAATCTCGATGTCGTGACCCATCCCGAGGTAAAGAGGTACAGCTTCGAAGAAGATGGAACCTTCGATTATGATGCTCAGGTATCGATCAAGCCTGAATTTGAACTCGGTACTTACAAGGGCCTCGAGATAGAGATGGAAAAGCTTGAGGTGACCGATGAGGAGATTGATGATGCCCTGGAGCAGGAACGACGCAATCTAGCCCCTCTCCGAAATGTCACGGACCGCAGCATTGAAGATGGAGACCTGGCAGTGATAGATTTCCAGGGATATCATAACGGAGAACCGGTGAGGCAGGTGAGGAAAGAGAATCACACCCTTGAGATCCGGGGCGAAGGAGAGAGAGATGATTTTGAAGAAGCCTGCCTCGGTCATAAGGCTGGCGAAGAAGCGAGCTGCCAGGTCAGTTTTCCCGAAGATTTTGCCAGTCCTGAACTTGCAGGGAAGACCATAGATTGTAAAATACAGATAAAGGATGTCAAAGAAAGGGTGCTGCCTGGATTCGATGATGAATTTGCCAGGGATGTAGATGATGAGTTCAACAGCCTTGAAGACCTGCGTGAACATCTGCGGGAAAAGATTCTCAAGGAAAAAGAAGATGCCAGGTCCGGGGATATTGCCGATAAACTCATGCATAGGCTCCTCGAGAACCATGACTTTGAAGTGCCCGACCGTCTGGTGGCCCATGAGGTGAACCAGCAGATCGGTAATCTCGAAGAACAGCTCAAGAAGCAGAACATGACCATTGAATCGGCTGGTCTGAATTACGACAGTCTCATCGAGCAGTACAAAGAAAGTGCGAGCATGAGAGTCCGGGGCGATTTTATCATCAAAAAGATAGCTAAGATGGAAGAAATAAGTCTGGACGACGCTGATGTGGAAAATGGTTTTAAAAGAATTTCAGAACAGTACGGTCTCCCCGTAGATCAGGTCAAACAGTATTTTGGGAACAGGGACGATCTGCTCCCCTTGATGAACGAACTGCTGAATGAGAAGGTCCTGGAGTTTCTAAAAGATAACGCAGTAATCAAGGAAGTTGAAGAAAGTGCCGATGAAGAAGAAAGCGTTGTTCAGGAGGAGCAATAAAATGAGTTTAATACCTATTGTAGTTGAGCAGACCCCCAAGGGGGAACGGTCATTCGATATATATTCCAGACTTCTCAAGGAACGCATCGTCTTCCTGGGATCTGTGGTGAACGATGACGTAGCCAATGTTATAATTGCTCAGCTGCTTTTTCTGGAAGCTGAAGATCCGGAAAAAGATATTACCTTTTATATCAATTCTCCCGGCGGTTCGGTAACAGCCGGTATGGCCATATATGACACCATGCAGTACATCAAGTCCGATATAGTGACCCTGTGTATGGGCCAGGCAGCCAGCATGGGGGCTTTTCTCCTCTGTGCCGGAGCCAACGGCAAACGCTATGCCCTCCCGAATTCCCGGATTCTCCTCCATCAACCCATGGGGGGCTATCAGGGACAGGCCAGTGACATAGATATTCATGCCAGGGAAATTCTCAGGACTCGCGCCGACCTGAACAGGATGCTGGCGGAACATACCGGTCAGCCCCTGGATAAAATCGAACTGGACACGGATCGTGATTATTTTATGAACGCAGAAGAGGCGCGTGAATACGGAGTAATAGACAAGGTCCTTTCGAAGAGGGACAGTATGGATAAGGAGGGATCTGATGGCTGAAATTGATGATATGTCAGTCATTTGCTCTTTCTGCGGAAAAAGTCAGGGAGAGGTGAAAAAGCTCATAGCAGGGCCCAATGTCTACATCTGTGATGAATGCATTGACCTCTGTAACGAGATTGTCGCGGAAGACCGTCTTCAGGAGATCCAGAAGGACACGGGGGAGGGAGGTGTTCTCAAACCCATGGAGATCAAGAAGTACCTCGACGATTATGTGGTCGGTCAGGAACTTGCAAAACAGACTCTATCGGTGGCGGTTCATAACCACTATAAAAGAATAGAGGCCAAGAGCCGTGACGACAGTGACGGAGTTGAACTCGAAAAGAGCAACATTGTCCTCATCGGTCCCACCGGCAGCGGCAAAACGCTGCTTGCCAAGACCCTGGCCAGAGTACTCAATGTCCCTTTTGCCATCGCCGATGCGACTACCTTGACTGAAGCCGGCTATGTCGGTGAAGATGTGGAAACCATCCTGGTCAACCTCCTTCAGGCCGCCGACTATGATATTGACCGAGCCAGTCGAGGGATAATCTATATAGATGAAATTGACAAAATCGCCAGAAAATCAGACAGCGCTTCAATCACCAGGGATGTTTCAGGTGAAGGGGTGCAGCAGGCACTACTGAAGATCATAGAGGGTACCGTAGCCAGTGTTCCTCCAAAAGGCGGGAGAAAACATCCCCAGCAGGAATATATCCAGATAGACACCACCAACATCCTGGTAATCTGCGGCGGCGCTTTTGTCGGACTGGATAAGGTTATCAAATCAAGGCTGGGAAGTAAATCGATGGGCTTTGGTGCCAAAGTCGTCACCAATGCCCCCAAGACACTCGGTGATATCCTGGCCAATATACAACCTGAAGACCTGCTCAAGTTTGGTTTTATACCGGAACTTCTCGGCCGTCTTCCGGTCATCGCCACCATGGAGGAACTATCAAAGGAAGACCTGGTTACCATATTACTGGAGCCGAAAAATGCTTTGACCAAGCAGTATGAGAAACTCTTTGAGTTTGACGGAGTGCAATTGACCTTCACCGAAGAAGCACTGTCGAGTGTAGCCGAAGAGGCCATGAAACGGAAATCCGGGGCCAGAGGGCTTAGATCGGTCCTGGAGAAAGCGATGCTGAAAATTATGTATGAACTGCCCTCTGAATCGAATGTCAAAGAATGCATAATTAATGAGAAGGTGATCACAGAAGGGGAATATCCGGTGGTAATTTATGACAACAAGTCCAGAAAAACAGCATAGCACAGACTGTCATAAGGGTGCCTTGAAAAATTAGGCATCTGGTTCGAGGACAAGGAGCGGCGAAAATAACAAGCGCAGCATATTAGGTATATGTGAGCACTTTTCTTTTTGCTGCGACACAGTAATCGGGCCATAGGGCAATTTTTCAAGGTTCCTATAAAACTTGCCGTTGGTTTTTATGGATGACCTCTTCTGTAATTTCCCCGTTTCTGAGTAAAGATGTAACTGCACCTTGATTACTATCATCCGGTTGCACCCTCCCTCTGAAAGGTTTTAAGCCCATTACCCCCCAGCAATCTATGAGCGATAACAACGAAACGCAATCTTTCGATTTCAAGACATACCCCATGATGCCTCTTCGGGATATCGTCCTGTTTCCCTACATGGTAGCACCACTGGTTGTCGGCAGAGACAAGTCTATCAAAGCCCTGGAAAAGGCCATGGCTGGGGACAAGGAAATTTTTCTGGTGACCCAGAGGGATTCGGGAGTCGATGAACCTGATTTCGAACAGCTGTACCGGATGGGCACCGTCGGGGCGGTTCTCCAACTGCTGAGACTGCCTGATGGTACCATAAAGGCCCTGGTTGAGGGTAAAAGAAGGGGAGTCGTCCGGGAATACTATCCTGGGGATAAATATACCAGTGTTGCAGTGGAAGAAGTAACCGATCGGGTGGATGATACGAAGCTTGCCGCCGCTTATATCAGAGAGATCATCGAAAAGGTTGAAGAATACTCCCAGAAACACAAAAAATTGAACAAGGAAGTGGTCACTTCCCTGAAAAAGATTTCCAATCCCGTTAAATTCACAGACTTTCTCTCCTCTCATCTTCCAGTTAATACCGAGGAAAAACAAAAGATCCTCGAGACCGATGATTTTTACAGTCGAATGGACCTCGTCTTAAACCTTATTCATCAGGAGACTGAAATAGCTCTTCTTGAACAGAGGATCCATGGTCAGGTGAAGAAGAAGATGGAGAAAACCCAGAAAGAGTACTATCTGGCCGAACAGATGAAAGTTCTGAAGAAGGAAATGGGAGACGATGATACCGCCTCGGAACACGATGATCTGAAGGAACAGATAGCAAAAAAGAAGCTACCCAAGGCAGCTAAAGACAAACTTGATAAGGAACTCAACAAGTTAAAGAAGATGCAGCCAATGTCGGCTGAGGCCACCGTAGTCCGTAACTATATCGATACAATCCTGTCTCTCCCCTGGTATGTCAAGTCCAGGAAGAAACTCGATCTAAAAAAGGCGGAACAGATTCTTGATGAAGACCATTTCGGGCTCCATAAACCGAAAGAGAGGATTCTCGAATATCTTGCCGTTCAGAGCCAGGTAAAAAAGATAAAAGGACCGATTCTCTGTCTCGTGGGTCCGCCCGGAGTGGGCAAGACTTCCCTGTCAAAATCGGTGGCCCGGGCCATGGGGAGACAATTCGTCAGACAGTCTCTGGGCGGAGTACGGGATGAAGCGGAGATAAGGGGACACAGGCGCACCTACATAGGTGCAATGCCTGGCAAGATTATTCAGTCGCTTCAAAAAGTTAAGGTAAACAACCCAGTCTTCTGCCTAGATGAAATTGATAAAATGAGCCAGGATTTCCGGGGAGATCCTTCCTCAGCTCTTCTTGAAGTCCTCGATCCCGAGCAGAACAACACCTTCAACGATCATTACCTTGATCTCGACTATGATCTTTCAGATATCCTGTTTGTCACAACGGCCAACAATCTCACCGCTATCCCTCCTCCTCTCAGGGACAGGATGGAGGTCATCAATCTTACCGGTTACACGGAAGAAGATAAGCTCCAGATAGCCAAGAAATTTCTAGTGCCCAAGCAGCTTGAAGCAAACGGTTTTGACAGGGAGGATGACATTGTTTTCACTAACAGTGCCTTACTCGAGGTAGTCCGCGGTTACACCAGGGAAGCCGGGGTGAGGCATTTGGAACGCAACATAGCCTCCATCTGCCGGAAGATTGCCAGGGACCGGATTTCAGGGAAAGCCGGCAACAAAAAATACCGCCTGCTGGAAAGTAATGTGGCCAAATATCTGGGGGTCCCCAAATACCGATTCGGTCGAGCTGAAGAACAGAATGAAATAGGCCTGGCCACAGGTCTGGCGTGGACCGAGGTCGGTGGAGAACTCCTCCAGATCGAAACCGTCCTGATGCCCGGAAGCGGCAAGTTGAATATTACCGGCAAGCTCGGCGATATAATGCAGGAATCTGCTCAGGCGGCACTGAGTTATGTACGGACAAGGGCGGTTCGACTCGGCCTGGCTCCGGATTTCTACCAAAAGATTGACATTCACGTTCATGTCCCGGAAGGAGCTATTCCAAAGGACGGTCCCTCGGCCGGCATCACGATGGCCGTGGCCATTGTATCCGCCCTTCTGAGAAAGCCGGTACGCAGGGATATTGCCATGACCGGCGAAATAACCCTTCGAGGAAGGGTCCTCCCCGTGGGAGGTCTTACCGAGAAACTGCTGGCTGCCAGAAGGGGAAATATAAAGCATGTGCTCATCCCGGAAGAGAACCGGAGAGAACTTAAGGAGATTTCCGGAAAGATCCTGAAGAGTCTTACCATCGACTGCGTGGCCCATATGGATGATGTTCTGGAAAAGGCTCTTTCCTTGGCAGATGATGAGCGGCTCTTCCACAGGCAGGCGGATGAGACGTTCTGTCTGGACCTGGCATCTAGGGAAGACACTGCCAACTTGCCCGCCCACTGAGAATAAAGGCCAGCCAGTAAAACCGGGTTGGGCGAAAATAGCAGGTCCGATTCAGCCCAGCAGAAAATTACTTCGAAAGGATCTCCCGGATATCTTCACGATTGATGGTTTCTCTTTCCAGAAGAGCTTCAGTCATTTTTTCCAGATGCCCCCGGTTTTCCGTTAGGATGTTGTTGGCGGTATCATAGGCTGACTGAATTAGTGATTTTACCGCCTCGTCTATTTCCCTCGCCGTATATTCGCTCATTATCTGACCTGGACGGCCCTGGAGGGGGTCGGAGACCTGGTAGTTGATGGGGCCGATGTCACTGTTCATTCCCCATTCACAGACCATTTTACGGGCCATCTCCGAAACCCGTTCGATATCATTGGCAGCACCTGTAGTCATATCCTCAAAAATAATCTCTTCTGCTATCCTTCCTCCAAGGAGGGTGCACATATTGTTATAGAGATAGGTACGATTGTGGGACAGTTTTTCCTCTTCGGGGAGCTGCATGGTCAGGCCAAGGGCCTTTCCTCTCGGTATGATGGTAACCTTATGCACCGGATCGACACCGGGGAGCATCCAGGCAACCAGGGCATGCCCGGCTTCATGACAGGCCGTCACCTTTTTCTCCCTGTCGGTTATGATGAGACTTCTTCTCTCAGCGCCCATCATCACCTTGTCCTTGGCTTCTTCCATGATATCCATGTCAACCAGTTCTCCTGGCCTCTTCCTGGTAATCAGCAGGGCGGCCTCATTGACCATATTGGCGAGCTGGGCTCCTGAGAAGCCTGGAGTGCCTTTGGCGATTACGGTCCAGTCCAGGTCTTCGGCAACCTTGATCTTTCTGCCATGAACTTTCAATATCTGTTCTCTTCCTCTGACATCCGGCAAGGGAACCATTACCTGTCGGTCAAATCTCCCCGGGCGTAAAAGGGCGGGATCAAGAATGTCCTGTCGGTTGGTGGCGGCTATGACTATGACGTGGTCATGGGGTTCGAAGCCGTCCATCTCAACTAACAGCTGATTGAGGGTCTGTTCTCTCTCTTCGTTACCGGCACCGCCACCACCGCCTGCGCTTCGGTGTCTGCCAACAGCATCTATTTCGTCAATAAAAATAATGCAGGGGGCCTTCTTTTTGCCTTCCTGGAAAAGATCTCTGACCCGGGAGGCACCAATACCCACATACATTTCGACGAAGTTGGAGCCGCTTATCGAATAAAAAGGCACCCCGGCTTCTCCGGCGATAGCTTTTGCCAGCAGGGTTTTTCCGGTCCCGGGTTCGCCATAGAGAAGCACGCCTGCTGGAATCCGGGCACCAGCCTCGGTAAATTTATCCGGATCCTTGAGAAAGTCGACGATTTCAACGAGTTCTTCCTTGGCTTCGTCAACACCGGCGACGTCTTGAAAGCTGACATATGATTTTTCGGGATCGACCAGTCTGGCCCTGTTTTTTCCGAAGGCCATAGCCTTGTTGCCCCCGGCTCCCTGACCGGTTCTTCCCCGCATGAAAAAAAACCAGACACCGATGAGCAGAAGAAGGGGAATCCAGGCAAAAAATGACTGGAGCCACCAGGAAGGTTCTTCAACTTCCTCCACCGTAATGTTGATTCCTGATTCAAGCAGGAGTGGTAGTATTTCGATATCCCGGGGAAGGACGGTTTTGAATTTTTCGTTTCCCTGTGAAGTGGTCCAGCTTACCGTGTTCCCTTTAATGACAATGTCGGATAAATGGTTATTTTTGACTTTCTCAAGAAAATCGTTGTATTTGACGTAATTAATATCTTCCGGAGGTTTCTGGAGCATATTAAAAACAAGGAGACCAACCAGCCCTATGATCAGCCAGATTGAAAGGTTTTTATAAAAGTAGTTCAATGTCTTATCTCCGAATCAAAAATATCTGTGAAAAGCCGCTAACACGTGCCGGACCAGTTTGTTGACAGCTTCGTTAATGAAAAGCATGAATGAAATCCTCTATGATGCAGGAGCTTCCGGTAAAGTATCATTACCATCTTTGGGACAGATGGTAAAGCGCGATATCCATGGAAAATAGATCAGAGCTCGATTCACATATTTTCACATCTGTGCATGCTAAGACATATTTTGTAACAAGTTGAAAATATACGATTTATTGATTACTTCGGACAGCCACATTGTGGTACATGGATAGGATGCTGAAATTTCGAATTAATTTGCTCCAATAATTTCGGATTGATCTGCAAAAAAAAGGGGAACCGAGTTGACATTGAAATTCCGGTTCATTATATTCCACCAGAATAACACCATTGACCAAACCGCATGAAGCCGCCATTTCATGCAGGCCTGGAAAACATGACAAAGGAGGTGATGAGAAAGATTGCGCTTGGCAGATACAGATATGCATGCCGCCAGTGCATAACATGCCACGGAATCGGCCGAAACATCTGCCGATTACTGAAGAGGAAGACGAATATTATGAACTTCTCGTTTTCCCAAAGAGAAGGAGCAGCCTTCCAGACAAATCTAACCTTGAACCAGCCCCCTGCTCGAGCAATCAGGAGAAAGAGTTTATCTTGACAGAGAGGGCGGGGGAGGGGAACTCAATCCGTTAACGTGTAAATCATAAACAGGAAGACAATTAAGAGAGTATTTTTATACGGGGCCGAAGAAAGGATTTCGCCACAGTCCCGCCGGACCCCTAAAACAGAGGAGAGACAGTTATGAATAATATCCTGGCTAACGTCATACCCCAGGAAGGGGGATTGGAAGCCAAAGCCTCGAACGGCTACAACATCGCCATCGGCCTCAGCGGCCTGCTGGCTGTTTTGGGAGTGGCTTTCGGAATTCATGCATTTTTTATCGGCCACGAACACGCCTACGGTGTGACCAGGGAAGTGCCCTGGGGTCTGCTGATCGCGGTATACGTCTTTTTCGTCGTTACCTCGACCGGGCTCTGCCTGGTATCTTCCATCGG
>JBEPXR010000024.1:0-14262 GCA_041641775.1 Desulfobia sp.
TCGAAATCGAAGAACTGAGTACCACGAGATATAACAGGCAGGACAATCTCAGAATTCGCCAGCCCTACCCTTTTGAAAGCACACATTATTGCCATCATAACAGGCGGCGGCAGCGGAAGCCGCATGGGTCTGACCTATCCCAAACAGTTCCATGGCCTGAATGGGGTTCCCATCCTTGCCCGTACTCTCCGGGTCTTCCAAAATTCCGCCCTGATCGACGAAATAATCGTTGTCACTCCGGAAACTCACCTGGAGATAACCGGAAATCTTGTCCGGGACTATGGTATTGACAAGGTGCGGGACATCACGCCAGGGGGCAGAGAGCGCCAGGATTCTGTCAAAGCCGGACTCAACCTGGTGCCGGAGGGCACCGGCCTGGTAGTGGTCCATGACGCTGTCCGGCCTCTGGTGAGCCCTGAACTTATTGAGCACTGCATTAATGCTGCTTCAGTCAACCGGGCAGCCATAGCCGCCCTGCCGGTGCATGACACCATCAAGGAGGCGGAAGGAGATTTGTTTATCGGAAAAACCATTGACCGCTCCCGTCTCTGGCGGGCCCAGACTCCCCAGGTGGCCGAACCGGAACTTTTAAAAGAAGCCCTGAAGGTGGCCGAAGAAGAAGCCTTTGCGGCTACGGATGAGGCCGCCCTCCTGGAGCAGATCGGCGTAAAGGTCAAGCTGGTGAAAGGATTGGCCCGCAATCTCAAGCTGACCGGACCGGAAGATCTGTCTCTGGCGGAGGCACTTATCATGGAGCAGGAAAACAAAAAAAAAGAACGCAGCTCCCCAAGCCTGAGAATCGGTCAGGGATATGACGCCCACCGACTGGTTGAAGGACGTAAGCTGGTTCTGGGGGGGGTAACGATTCCCCACCCTCTGGGACTGCTGGGTCACTCTGATGCCGATGTGCTTACGCATGCCCTCTGCGACGCAATACTCGGTGCCCTGGGTCAGGGGGACATAGGCCGCTATTTTCCCGACTCCGATCCCGCCTACAAAAATATTTCGAGTCTCAAGCTCCTGGAAGAAGTTACCGGCATGGCAGCTGCGAAAGATTACCACCTGGTGAACTGCGATCTCACGATAGTCTCGCAGGAGCCCAGACTGAGTCCCTGGTTTGAGGCCATGCGGGAAAATCTGGCGGCCTCATGCGGAGTGGAGTCAAAGATCATTAATCTCAAGGCAACCACTACGGAGAAGATGGGCTTCACCGGCAGGGGAGAAGGCGTTTCTGCCTTCGCCGTCGTCCTCCTTCAATCCGCTTAACGGTTACACCACACCCTGCTCCCCTTCCTCCTGACCGGCCAGTGGATAGGTAGCCTGTACCTGATGAATGGCGCCCTCCGAGTTCAGCGTGCTGGAGTAAAGATGGAATTCCCTGACTTCAAAGGAAGAGAGGGCAAAAAGGGAATGACCGGCAAGGAACTGTGATACCCGATTAACCGGGGTCTTGCGCAGGCGGGCCAGAGTAATATGGGGGGAGAACTTGCGTTTTTCAGGTTCAATTCCTAAAGGTTTTAACCTGTTGTCCACTCTCTTCTGAAGCTGATGAAGCTCATCCGATTTTTCCAGACCGGCCCAGAGAACATGAGGTTTTTTCCCGGGAGGAAAACAGCCTGTCCCCCTGACCTGAAGAGAAAAGGGCTCACCTTTGACATCGGCGAGAGACTCTCTGATATCCCGGAAAAGGCCGCCGTCCACTTCCCCGATGAATTTCAGGGTAATGTGAATCTGCTCCTTCTTGACCCATTTGGCCCCGGGCAGACCGAAACAGATGGCGCTCAGCTCCTCCCTGATCTCTTCAGGCAGATCAACTGCCACAAACAATCTGTACATGAATCCATGCTCTCCAAATAAACTTCATTCCGACGTCTCTCAGTCTGAAAAAATAGTCAACAATTCTTTGCAAATCAACCCATGATTCTTCCCTTTTGACTTTCTGACCGGATTGGCTGCCGCGCAACGTATGGCAGGGTCAAAGAGGAAGGAGAAGTCACATGAAAGGATGTCATTTTCATCCTTTTGCCGAAGCCCGTTTCTGCAAGGACCCGGGAACACGTCGAGATACTCGAAAAAGAAGTGGATGAGATGACGGTCATTGACAAGGAGGCGGAATGACCGGCATTCTCTCTTCTTTCCCATTGCCGTTTCATTTTCATGTGCTAAGATAGCGCATCAGGATGATCTGCGACTGGTTGTAAGAACTCTGGCCCGGATAAAAAACCGGTTAATGGATGATAAAGAAGAAAGCAGCCCTTATTCAATGAAAAAAACCGAAAGTCTTGAGCGGCCCGGAATCTGCGTCTCCATAGCCGGGGAAAACACAAATGAAGCGCTGCATATGGCCCGGGAGATTATAGGGCTTGCCGACGTTCTTGAGATACGTCTGGACTCCCTCCCCTCTCCCGATCCTGCGCCTTTTCTGGATGATCTTACCATTCCCCTTCTTTTCACCAACCGCCCGGACTGGGAAGGCGGGGCCTTCAAAGGCGGGGAAGAAGAACGTATCCGCCCCCTGCTGGAGGCGATCGACCTGGGGGCTTCCTACGTCGATATTGAACTGAATGCCGACTCCCGCACCCGGGAAGCGATCATCTCAGAGGCAAAAGAAAAACCGGCCCGGATAATCGCCTCCTGGCATAATTTCCATGAAACCCCTCCCCTGGAGGAACTCTATACCATTCTCCAGCAGATGATGTCCTCTGGGGCTGATATAGGCAAGATAGTAACCATGGCCCGAAACTTCAGCGACGCCCTCCAGGTTCTCCTTCTGCAGACAAGAGCTCATGAACAGGACTTTCCCCTCATAGCCTTCTGCATGGGGGAAGCAGGCAGGATCAGCCGCCTGGCCACTCTCGAACTTGGAGGCTTCATGACATACGCGGCCCCTGGATTTCAAAAAAGTACCGCACCGGGACAGTTGACCGTTGAAGAGATAAAGAAGGCACTGGAGATTGTCAGAAATGGAGATCAACGCTGAAACCGGGCTTTACGGAATAATAGGCGATCCTGTCAGCCACAGTCGAAGCCCGGTCCTCCATAACAGCGGTTTCAGAGAACTGGCCCTCAACTGCGTCTACCTGGCCTTCCCGGTCAAAGATGTCCGGGCCGCCCTTGAGGGTCTCCGGGGGCTGGGAATCAAAGGCGTAAGTGTCACCATTCCCCACAAGGAAAAGGTTATCCCTTACCTTGATCATCTTGATCCGGTGGCTGAAAAAATCGGGGCGGTCAACACCATCGTCAACGACAACAACATGCTCAGGGGCCTCAATACCGACTGGATCGGGGCAAATCGAGCCCTGGAAGACAAAATCGACCTCATGGACCGGAAGGTCCTCCTTCTGGGAGCAGGAGGTTCAGCCCGGGCCATTGGTTTCGGTTTGCAGGAGGCTGGAGCCCGGCCCATTATCTGCAGCAGGACCCCGGCCAGAGGCGAAGCCCTAGCCACAGAACTGGGCTGTGCCTGGAAGCCGATGACAGAAATGGCTGGGATAGAGACAGATATCCTGGTAAATGCCACTTCCGTTGGCATGGCTCCCGCCAGTGATTCCTCTCCGGTGGGTAAAGACATCCTGCAGCGCTTTGAAGTGGTGATGGATATCGTCTATTCACCCCTGGAAACCAGGCTGCTCAGAGAGGCTGCAGGGGCCGGCTGCCGGACCATAGACGGACTGGCCATGCTTTTCTACCAGGGAATTGCCCAGTTTGAACTGTGGACCGGCCGTTCCGCTCCGCTTGATGTGATGCGGAAAGCACTTTATGCCGAGTTTACCGGTTAAAACCCGCAGCGAACAGAAGAGAGACAGCCCTGAAAATTCCTGCTCACTAATTCCAAACGATCACCCACACCAATTCTGCAAATGAAAGAAATACAACCGGCTGCAAAAATCCACAGCGTCATCAAGGTTCCCGGTTCCAAGAGCATCACCCAGAGAGCCCTCATCGCCGCGGCCCTGGCGGACGGCACTTCAATACTCGAGGGCCCCCTGGCCAGCGAGGATACGGACTATACCTCCAGGGCCCTGCAGGCCATGGGGATTGAAATACTCCCTGAAAAAGACAAGTGGCTGGTCAGAGGGACAGGAGGCCGCCTGCTCACGCCGAACCAGGAAATTTTTCTGGGCAACAACGGGACCGCCACCCGTTTTCTCACTTCGGTGGCCGCCCTGGGAGAGGGAGATTTCACTATCACCGGTGAAGAGCGGATGCAGGAAAGGCCCATAGGCCCTCTTATCCAGGCTCTCAAAGGCTGGGGAGTCAATATCGGAAGCATTCATGATACCGGCTGCCCGCCTGTCCAGATCAAAGCCCGCGGTATCGAGGGGGGGACAACTATTCTGCCTGAAGGCAAAAGCAGTCAGTACATTTCCTCCCTTCTGCTGGTGGCCCCTTATGCCCGCAAAGAAGCGGTGCTTGAAGTGAGGGGGAAGGTCCCTTCCAAACCTTACATCAGGATGACTCTGGCGGTTATGGATTCTTTCGGAATCAGGGTCAGCGCCAGCCGGGAACTCAACCATTTTGCAGTTGAACAGGGAGCATATCAGGCCGGGGCCTATCAGATTGAGGGTGACGCCTCCAGCGCCTCCTACTTTTTCGCAGCGGCAGCTCTCACCGGCGGGGAAGTAACGGTGAGCAACATCATCCGCGATTCTCTCCAGGGAGACACCGCGCTTCTCGGAATGCTGGAGCGTATGGGGTGTTCGGTATCCTATGGGGACGGGGTGACTGTAAAGGGGCCAGAAGAATTGCAGGCCATAGAAGTGGATATGGGAGACTGCCCTGACGTGGCCCCCACCCTGGCTATGGTGGCCGCCAAAGCGAAAGGCCGGACGGTGATCAGCAACATCGCCCACCTCCGGATCAAGGAATGTGACCGGATACACGCCGTCACCACTGAATTGGCCAAAACCGGAGTGGAGGTTGAAGAAAGAGAAGACGCCCTGATCATCCACGGTGATCCTGTCAGAAATCTGAATGGGGCTGAGATCGAGACCTACAGGGACCACCGGATTGCCATGGCTTTTGCTGTTTTAGGCCTGGTCGTCCCCGGGATGGTTATAGGGGATGAAAAGTGCGTCGGGAAATCGTTCCCCGAATTCTGGGAAGTATTCGGCCAGCTGTATTAAACGGTTTCCCCGGTCATCCGGAGAACCGGCCCCTCACAGCTTCTTCTTTTCCCTGCCCTCATCTTCAGGACCGTCAAGCTGATAGAACCGGACCTTTCTGCTTCTGGGGAATTCCCGTTTGGCGATGGCTTTGATCAGCCTGGGGAGTTCGGCCATGGTCACGCTGAACAGATTCTCCTCGTATCCCCTCTCCCGGACGGTCAATGTCCCGTCCTCCTGTTTGAGGATGGAAAGCCCGCGGTTTCTCTTATAGGTAAGGATCTCGATACCGGCGGGTGGATCCAGTTTTTTCAGGCGCTGTCCCGCCTGCTTGCCGATGTTGTCGATATTGATCAGGGCCATGGATCAGAACAGCCGAACTTTACATTGAATTGCCTAGAGCTTTCCTGCCGTCAGCATTTCCGGCTCTTTCCCGGATCAGATCGAATCAATTATACCATTCAGGGTTGGACTTGGCCGCATGGCCTGGGACGTCTTTTCCGGGTCAGGCCTGAAATAGCCGCCTATATCGACGGCCCGGCCCTGGGCTCCGTTCAGTTCAGTCACTATTTTCGCCTCATTTTCGGCCAGCTCCTGCGCCACCCTGGCAAAGGTCGCCTGGATTTCCGGATCATTGTCCTGTCCGGACAGGCATCGGGCCCAATAAAGGGCCAGATAGAAATGACTGCCCCGGCTGTCCAGTTCATTGACCTTGCGGGAAGGAGACTTGCCGTTTTCCAGATGGAGGCCGACGGCCTGATCGAGAGTTTCGGCAAAGATCCGCGCCTTTTCATTATTGAACGTATCGGCAATATGCTCGAAAGACGGAACCAGAGCGCAGAATTCACCCAGTGAATCCCAGCGCAGATGTCCTTCTCTCAGAAACTGCTGGACATGTTTCGGGGCGGATCCTCCGGCTCCGGTTTCAAAGAGGCCGCCGCCGTTCATCAGCGGTACGATGGAAAGCATTTTGGCGCTGGTTCCCAGCTCCAGAATCGGAAAAAGGTCTGTCAAATAGTCCCGCAATACGTTGCCGGTAACCGAAATGGTGTCTTCCCCCTTCCTGATCCGTTCCAGGGAAAAGCGCATGGCTTCCACCGGGGCCATGATCCTGATGTCGAGCCCTGATGTATCATGCTCAGGCAGGTACTGTTTGACCTTGGCGATTATCCGGGCGTCATGGCTCCGGTTTTCATCGAGCCAGAATATGGCTGGGGTATTGGTAGTCCTTGCCCGGTTGACGGCCAGCTTGATCCAGTCGCGGATGGGGGCGTCCTTGGTCTGGCAGCTCCGGAAGATATCTTTCTCCTCGACCGGCTGTTCAATGAGGATCGCGCCACTGGCCTCGTCCACTATTCGGATAACCCCGTTGCCGGGGGCTTCGAAAGTCTTATCGTGGGAACCGTATTCCTCGGCCTTTTGCGCCATCAGTCCCACGTTTGAGACACTCCCCATGGTAGCGGGATCAAAGGCGCCGTGTTTCTGACAATCCTCGATCACTTCCTGGTAAATGGTGGCATAGCTGCGGTCGGGAATCATGGCGATGCAGTCGTGGAGTGCATCGTCCGGACCCCACATTTTGCCGCCGTCACGGATAACCACCGGCATGGAAGCATCGATGATCACGTTATTCGGGACATGGAGGTTGGTGATGCCTCTGGTGGAATCCACCATGGCAAGTTCGCAGTTCTTTCCATAGACGGCATCGAGATCCGCCTTTATTTCCGCCTTCTTTTCCCCGGGAAGACTTTCGATTCTGGCGTACAGGTCCGCCACCCCGTTTTTGACGTTGAAGCCCAGTTCGCTGATGGTAGCTTCGTGCTTTTCCAGAACGTCCCGGTAAAACACCGAGACGCAATGGCCGAACATGATCGGGTCCGAGACCTTCATCATGGTCGCCTTCAGGTGCAGGGACAACAGGATTCCGTCTTTTCCAGCCTCCTCGATCTGCCTCTCATAAAAATTGCGCAGGGAGCGGACATTCATGACAGAGGCATCGACAACCTCCCCTTGGAGCAGGGGCATCTTCTCCTTAAGTATCGTTGTCCTGCCCTGATTATCGACGAATTCATACCTGACTCGGCAGGCATCCGATATGTTGACGGATTTTTCACTGCCGTAGAAATCGCCTTCGGTCATGTGGGCAACCCGGGATTTCGAGTCGTCCGGCCACTGCTTCATCAATTTATGCGGATATCGTCTGGCAAACTCCTTGACCGAGGCCGGCGCCCTTCTGTCAGAATTCCCTTCCCGAAGTACCGGGTTCACGGCGCTGCCCAGAACAGCAGCGAATCGCTCCTGCAGTTCTTTTTCCTCCTCGTTTCGAGGCTCTTCGGGATAATCCGGTATATCGTACCCCTGGGCCTGCAACTCCTTGACGGCATCGATCAGCTGCGGGGTCGAAGCGCTGATATTGGGAAGTTTGATTATATTGGTCTCGGTTTTTTTGACCAAATCGCCCAGTTCACTCAGGTAATCCGGGATTTTCTGTTCTTCAGTCAATCTTTCGGGAAAGTTGGCGATAATCCGGCCGGCCAGGGAAATATCCATCTTTTCAACGGATATACCGGAAAGTTTAAGATAGGCCCGAATAATCGGGAGCAGGGAATAGGTCGCCAGGGCAGGCGCTTCGTCGACTTCGGTATAGATAATCTTTTGCGTAGTCATTGTCTTTCCTTCATTCTAATTCTGAACAGCCTGACAGATCAGTTCCGGTTCCGATTTTTTCTCGCGATATTTTCTTGCGCTGAATGAGGTCCAAGGATTATCACATACCGGGCGGTAATGCAATTATCCTGTTTATCCTCCGGACGGCCCGAGAGCTGAACCGCAATTTTCAGGAGTCCTGCCCGATAATATGCAGCAGTTCGTCCCGCCTGAACTCCATCAGGGCCTGATCACCCCGTGTTTCGACATTGAGGCGGACCAGAGGCTCGGTATTGGACTTGCGCACGCTGAAACGCCAGTCAACAAAAGTCATGCTGAGTCCGTCGGTAAAATCCTTGCCCAGGCAATCAGCGCCGTACTCTTTCTCCAACCGGACAAGCAGCCTGTCCGGATCAGCCACCCTGCTGTTGATCTCCCCGCTGATGGGGTAGGCAGCCCGACGTTCGGCCACCAGCTCCGACATTTTTTTCCCCTCCCGGCAAAGAAGCTCGGTCACCAGAAGCCAGGGGATCATGCCGGAGTCACAGTAGGAGAAGTCACGAAAGTAATGGTGAGCGGACATTTCCCCTCCATAAACCGCGTCCTCGGCTCTCATCACCTCCTTGATAAAGGCGTGACCTGTCCGGCTCATTACCGGAACACCTCCGCTTTTTTCCACCAGTTCCCTGGTATTCCAGATAAGACGAGGATCGTGAACGATTTTTTCTCCGGGATGTTTCAAAAGAAGCAGCTGGGCAAGAAGTCCAACCAGGTAATAGCTTTCCACGAAATCCCCTTGTTCGTCAAAGAAAAAGCAACGGTCGAAATCCCCATCCCAGGCGATACCAAGATCGGCACCATACTCCAGTACCGCCTGACTGGTTGCTCGACGGTTCTCAGGTAAAAGGGGATTGGGGACTCCGTTGGGGAAAGTGCCGTCCGGTTTCTGCTGAATGGTGGTGAAACGGAAAGGAAGCTCCTGCGACAGCCTCTCCATAACAGGTCCGGCGCAGCCATTCCCGGGGTTGGCCAGAATTTTCAAGGGGGAAAGTTTTTCCCGGTCAACAAAACCGAGAAGATGCTCGATGTAGGCAGACCGGATATTACCCGCCTCCCTGGCGCCCCTTGGAGATTTCTGCACTGCCCTGCCTGCGGCCGCCAGCACTTCGAGGTCTTTGAGACCGGTATCTCCGCTGATGGGAACCGCTCCCCTCCTGACCAGTTTCATGCCATTGTAGTCGGCCGGGTTGTGACTGGCCGTAACAATAATACCACCATCCACGTCCAGATGGGAGGCGGCGAAGTATATCTCCTCGGTACCGACCAGACCAAGATCGATGACATCTGCTCCACCGTCCCTCAAGCCTTCCGCCAGAGCCAAACAGAGTTCCGGACCACTCAACCGAATGTCATGACCCAGGGCCATGCGCACCGGTTCAAACCGGCGAACCAGGGCCTGACCGATTCGATAGGCCAGATCAGCATCAAGTTCCTCCGGAACTTTGCCCCTTATGTCATAGGCCTTGAAACAGGAGAGTAATTCGGACATCTTTCCAGGTAAATAAAAAATCGGGCAGCTTTTCCATAAACCACCCGATTTAAAGTTCTCCGGCTCAGCCGGAAAATCGACGATACAATAATGGTGAGCGAGGCGGGATTCGAACCCACGACCTTTGGCTCCGGAGGCCAACGCTCTATCCAGCTGAGCTACTCACCCACGTAGACTAATCTTCCCCTTTACCATGGATCCCGTTCTTCGTAAAGATATTTTCAACCCCTTCCCGGCAGTGAGCCAACTGTGCCACAGGCATCTCCGAACAATTGATGCACAGGATTGATTCCGAATACCGACCACGAGAATATCTCCAACCTGGAGCTGGCAAGTTCAGCCGGCTCGGAGCGTTCACCTTTTTTTCAGATTGACATGAGCGTACAGCCGCTTACCCTGCATTTTGTGAATAAGGTAACTCAATCCGTTGGAATGGGAATCGAGATAGGGATGATCTATTTAATGGATATCGCCGGTGAAAACAATTTTCGTGTCTGCACCGGATTAAGCAACTTTTCACCATACGGAGAAAAATAGCCTCCAGTGTCAGTCAGCACAACAAAAATATTACTGGACTTTCAACGATATTGCCAACAAACTGTTGAAATATAAAAAACCTGAGAACCCTTTAAGCATTCCGTTTTTGAAGACAGCTGTCCTACCCACGGCAATTGCCCTATGGAAAAAAAACTCCTGATCACCCTTCTCTTATCGGTCTTCATTGCCCTGCTCGGTATCGGCATCATCGTTCCGATAATGCCGGTTTTCGCCGCAGGCATGGGGGCTGGGGGACTGGCCCTGGGCCTGATCATTGCCGCTTTTTCCATAACCCGGGGGGTATTCCAGCCGGTAGTCGGCAATCTTTCTGACCGTTGGGGCCGAAAGGGGTTCCTGATCAGCGGCCTATTCATTTACGGTCTGGTGGGCCTGGCCCTTCCAGCGGCTGATTCCGTCACCAACCTCATCGTGATCAGGGCTCTTCATGGTATAGGCTCGGCCATGATCGTTCCGGTCGCCATGGCCTACGTCAGCGACCTCTCTCCGGTTGGACAGGAGGGGCGCTTCATGGGGATGCTCAACATTGCCATATTTTCAGGAATTGGCAGTGGACCTCTGCTGGGTGGTTTTTTCACCGATGTCTGGGGAATAGCCTCGGCCTTCTATGTTATGGCAGGCTTGAGCTGCCTGGCTCTTCTCCTGGTGGTGCTGCAGATGCCGGTCCTGGATAATAAACGGCAGGATTTCCGCCGGATGGGAATCTTTCAGGCCTTAACCAGGATGCTCGGGGAAAAAAGGACGGTGGGCATCCTGCTGGCCAGGATGTCCACCATGATAATCATGGTGCCGACCATGGCCTTTCTCCCCCTGCTTATGGACCGGTGGTTTCAATCCAGTGCAACTGAGATAGGTATAGTTATCACCTGCAGAACCCTGGTTAATGCCCTGCTCCAGACACCTTCCGGATGGATAGCCGACCTCTGGGACAAAGTCAGATTTCTGCAGATCGGCATAGTCGTGGTCGGGGTGATGCTAGCTATGGTGCCCCTGGCGGGGAATTTCTGGTGGCTGTTGTTTTTTTTCGTTGTGCTGGGAATGGGAGAGGCCATAATCTGGCCGACTCTGGGAGCCCTGGCCGCAGAAGAAGGGCGGAACTACGGCCAGGGGACTATGATGGGTATTTATAATCTGGCTATGAGTGCAGGGGTTTTTATCGGCTCCCTCGCTTCAGGTCTCATTATGGACCTGCTTGGTCTCGACTGGTCTTTTTTTCTAATAGGAGTTATTGTCCTGGGCCTGGCCCTCACGGCAACCAGCCTTATTAGAAGCCCGGCCTCTCCGTGAGACTAAGCATGGGCATACCGACTCATGCCGGGTTTTCCCCTTGCACCAGCTATCACATCTCGAAACCAGGTAGAACCGACAATACAGAGATCCTCGACAAGCTTATGCCTTGTTCCCAGGTCGCAGCTGAAATAGCCCGGGCTTGTCATCAGAATTCGAACAGCTTCTCGTTTAGTCATAACTCTATCTCCTTCCTATTCTAAATTGATTTCCACTCTACAATTTTTGCAATATGGATGCCATCCATTAGACTGAAACGATACAGAAATTAATTGCATGGGAATCAAGACATTACAGAAAGGACACTGAGGAAAGCCTGAAGAAGGAAGGCTAACCGATGGTGTTTTACCGGTGAGGATGGGCATTTGCCCATTCAAGCCATAAACCGCCGGATCCCGGCGGTGGTGGCTTCATCACCTTAAAAACTAACCTAACTAAATTAAATTATTTAAAGAAAGCAACGTAGGAACCAGACGTCCGGACCTGGAAAGGCAAACTGGTTCAACTAAAATAAGTACGATGGGAAGCTTTCCGGATTGCTGTCTTCCGACTGTCGGTCATTCGTCCTGGCAGACTTCCTCGCTGTTCTCAAATTTCGGCCTGGCTCCTCGTATTGTCAGGCTGCGGAAACAGAAAAATTTACAGATATCTATCTCGATCAACCCGCCCTCCTGCTCCGACTCGACATCCTTGGACCTCCAGATCGTTACATCGCCGACTTTGACCGTTTCATATTGATTTCGAGCTGATTCCGGCTTCCCCGGGCGGACCGCCGGGGTGGCGACGCGTGCTCAACAGCTGTTCTGGCTCGGACCTGCTCCCACGAAAAGCGTAACATGCCCGCCTTTCTTCCGGATAAGCTCAAAGGCCGGGGAAGTGATCCTTATGGCGGCTTCCTTGGTTTGAATATTCATAGCCGTTACTATAATGCAAAGAGAAATTTTCAGGAAGAACGATCTATGGAAATAGAAGAAAAGTTATCCTTCCAGGGCTGGCGCATAAAAACGCTTTAGATAATCCTTGACCATACGACGGGCTGAAAACTGTGAGCCGACTCTTTTGATGGCGCTCTTCATGACCTTAGTCCAACCATGGGGAATACCGTTTTCAGAAGAATTATAGTAGAGGGGAATGATTTCTTCCTCGAGGATCCGGTAGATCGCTTTGGCATCCACCGCATCCCGGTTGTCCGGATGGTGTCCCTCCCCGAAAATCCAGCCGTTATCACCTGTATACCCTTCCAGCCACCAGCCGTCGGCAATACTCAAATTGGGAACACCGTTCAAGGCCGCCTTCATGCCGCTGGTACCGCTGGCTTCCATGGGAGGCAAAGGATTGTTGAGCCAGACATCCACCCCATGGGTCAGGTACTGGGCGATCTGTTCATTGTAATTTTCCACAAAGGCCACCCTGCCGGCGAATTCGGGGTTTCTCGCATGGTCGTATATCCGCTGGAGAATGCTCTTGCCAGTTTCGTCATTGGGATGGGCCTTGCCGGCAAAGACAATCTGAATCGGCTTCCAGCGGCTGTTCAGCAGTTTTTTGATTCTTTCTTCATCATGGAAGATCAGGTCCGCCCTCTTGTAGGAAGTGAAGCGGCGGGCAAAACCTATGGTGAGGATGGATGGGTCCAGAAACGAACCGCCGCATAAGGCTTGAGAAGGGTGTACATGATTTTCGGTCCAGCGCTGCCTGATCCGGTCGCGGATATCGTCAAAGAGCTTTATCTTGAGCCAGTAATGGGTCTGCCAGAGTTCCTGGTCGGGAATCTCGTGAATCATCTCCCAGAGATATGGATCGTCCTGGTTCTCAAGCCAGTCGGACCCAAGATACTTATTGAACAACAGAAGCATCTTGGGTTCGATCCAGGTAGGGAGATGGACACCGTTGGTAATTGCCCCGATCGGACCGGCTGACCGGGACTCACCGTTCTCAGATTTTCCCTGACAGAGATTGCGCCACATCCGGTTGGCCACCTCGCCGTGCTTTTTGCTCACCGCGTTTTTATAGCCGGATAACTTGAGAGCAAAAGCAGTCATGTTAAAACCCTTTTCCGGTTCATCGGGGTGAAGCCCCAGCTGCTGGAAAGTTACCCGGTCCAGCCCCAATGTTTTCCAGAACTTCAGAAGATATTTCTCCAGGAGGGGATGGGGAAAAATGTCATGCCCGGCGGGTACTGGGGTATGAGTGGTGAAGATCGTGGTTTTCCGAACATTGCCGACGGCCTCTTCCAGGGATAGTCCATCATCCACGTAATCCCGCAGCCTCTCCAGGAGAGCGAAGGCGGCATGCCCCTCGTTGAGATGAATGACGGAGTGATTGATACCCAGATACTCCAGGACTTCCGCCCCACCGAAGCCCAGAACAATTTCCTGCCTGAGCCGCTGTTCCTGGTCGCCCACGTAGAGACGGGCGCTTATCCCTCTGTCCTGGGAACTGTTTTCATCAATATCGGTGTCCAGGAGAAACAGCGGCACCCTGCCCACCATAACTTTCCAGACGGCAATATAGATCGGCACATCTATATGGGGAACCTGAAGCACCAGAGGCTTCCTATCCACATCCAGCAACTGGGTAATTGAGGCCGCCTCCCTGTTCAAACTGATCCTGGCACTTTCCTGCCAACCATCCTGATTGATCTTCTGACTGACATAGCCCTCCGGATACATAAAGCCTACGGCTACCAGGGGGATGTTGAGATCGCTGCATTCCTTGATGTGATCTCCTGCCAGAAAACCCAGCCCTCCGGCATAAAAGGGAAGGGAGTGGTGCAGACCGTATTCCGCTGAAAAATAGGCAATGGCAGGCTGCGTATTGCCCATTCTCTCAGAGAGAAGCGGGCATCCTTTCTGATTGACATACTTCCTGAACCGCGATATGACCAGGTCGTAATGGCGCAGAAAATAGGGATCCTCACTGGCCTCTTCCAGACGTTCAAAGGGAAGGGTGCGGAGCATCAAATCAGGATTATGGACACTTTCCTTCCATATCCGCCTGTCCAGGCTCTTGAACAGGTTCCTTGCCACCGGGTTCCAGCTCCACCACAGGTTCTCCGCCAGGTCCTCGAGGCCGGACAGCCTCCTTGGGATATTAAAATGGTTTACACCGTTTGTCATTGTT
>JBEPXR010000025.1:0-13993 GCA_041641775.1 Desulfobia sp.
ACGGTATATTCAAATCCGGTATAGGCATTGATCCGGCCGCCAAGTCCTTCAATAGCCCCGGCTATCTCCCCGGGATTTCTGGACGGAGTCCCTTTAAAAATCATGTGTTCAATGACATGGGTGATCCCCGCCTGTTCACTTTCTTCATAAATGCTGCCGGCTTCCACCCATATCTGCACGGTGGCGGCCCTGCTGCCATCAACATCCTTGGCTATCAAGGTCAACCCATTATCCAGTTTCTTTTTGTAAAGGTCAGGAGCAATTTCTCCGGCAAGTAAGGTTGTCTTCGGCATGATGAACAGAGTGAGAAAAAATACAAAGTAGAAATAATGGAGTTTCATGATAGCAGCTGTCGCGATATCTTTTTTCTAAAAGGGGCCGTAAGGCATTATTGATTTTACACCATGGTTCAGGCTCCGGTCCTTTTTCTTCTAATCATTGTATACCAGAGAAGGACTCCGGCACCAACCATTATTATGCAGAGTATCTGTCCCCTGGACAGGAGGCCCGCCCAGAGACCGAGATGGGCATCCGGAGCCCTGAAAAATTCGACCAGGAAGCGGAAAATACCATAGAGAATCAGAAATGAAACCAGGATAACCCCTGCTGGCCAGTTTTTTTCATGTTTTTTCCTGGCCAGCGGCCAAAGAATGAGAAAGAGAAGCAGGCCCTCGGTCAAGGCCTCATAAAGCTGAGAGGGGTGCCTCGGATATGGACCTGCTCCAGGAAAAATCATGCCCCAGGGCTGCTCTGTAATTCTTCCGTAGAGTTCGCCATTAATGAAGTTGCCCAGTCTTCCCAGCCCGAGACCTATAGGGGCGGTAACGATATAGGTGTCGGCTGTTTCCCAGAAATCAAGACGTTTTGTCCGGCAGTAAAGATAGCCCCCGGCGATGAGCGCTATCAGGCCTCCGTGAAACGACATACCTCCCTGCCAGGTCGCCAGGATCTCCAGGGGATGGTGAATGTAATATCCCGGATTATAGAAAAAAACGTAGCCCAGTCTGCCACCGAGAATCAGGCAGAGAATCAGGACGGTATTGAGATTGTCAAAATGAACCCGAAGCTTCTCCAGGTTATAAAGATTGATCTGCCGGCGAACCAGAAGATAGGTCGCTACAAATCCGAGAATGTACATCAGGCCATACCAGCGTACCTGGACAGGTCCGAATGAGATGATTACAGGATCTATCTGTGGATAGGGGAGCATATTATAGCAGCTGTTTCCGAAAGATATCTTTGTATATTAATTGACCATCATATCGGTCCCGGGCGTTATTTTTCAAGTCTTACTTTATTTTTTCGTACTTCGACGAACCTGACCGGCAGGATATTTTGTAACCGGGTAGGTACGAGAAAACAGATGGAAATCCGGACCCCTATTTAGGGAAGGTGCGAGGAAGAAGCCTTGATGAATATTCCATTGACACAGGCTATATGAGTGTTATATTTTATCTGAGAGAGGCAGTAGGTTATAATTGATCAACTCAAAATCCAAGGAGAATAAGATGGCTAAGAAATTGATCACCATGGCAATGGCCCTTGCTTTTACATTAAGTATAGCCGGTGTTTCCATGGCTGGAAGCACGGATTGTCAAGTAAAAAGCGTTGACGGTGACACCGTTACCATGAAATGCCGCTCCACCGAAGGTATGAAAGAAGGAACCAAGGTCAAAATCAGATATAGAGGCGGCAGCAGCAGAAGTCACGGTATCGAAGGCTGCTAAGTAGTCTGGAAATCACTGGTAAATTCAAAGACCGTTTTATCTTCGGATGAAACGGTCTTTTTTGTTAACCTCCATCATCACACTTCAGCCCAGCCCTTCCAATCAAAGTTAGGCTCATCTCCCACCATGGAAATATTCTATGCGGCTTTTTTAGGTTTTGTGCAGGGAGCGACCGAGTTTCTCCCGGTTTCCAGCTCCGGTCATCTCGTTCTGGCTCAGGAATTTTTCAATATCAATCTCGGCGGACTGGCCTTTGATGTTTCCCTCCACATTGGGACACTGCTGGCTATCCTTGTCTATTTCAGAGACGACTTTTACAGCCTGGGAAGGGCCTTCTTTTTTCTTGATAAGGGGGAAAAAGGCGATACCCAGCGGCGCCAGATCGTTTATATCGTAATAGCCACCATTCCGGCAGTAATTGCCGGAGTCCTTCTGGAAGACGCCGCTGCAACGACCTTCCGTTCTCCCCTCCTGGTGGCTTTCACCCTTTCTGCCGCCGGTTTTCTGCTCTGGCTGGGTGAAAAGGAGGGCGCCAAGGACAGGGGTTATGAATCCATGCGGTTAAGGGATGCGGTGATCATCGGGCTTGCCCAGGCCTTTGCCATCATTCCAGGGGTCTCGCGGAGCGGCAGCACAATGACCGCCGCTCTTTTTCTGGGCCTTAAACGACCTGCCTGCGCCCTGTTTTCTTTTCTTCTCTCCGCTCCCATCATCTTCGGCGCCGGTATTTATAAGATCCCGCAGATTCTGAAACAGGGAGTGGATGGCCGGCAGAGTCTTTTTTATCTCTCCGGTTTTATCTCCTCCGCCCTGTTCGGCTATCTTTTCATCGCCTTTCTAATGAGATTTGTCAGAACGAGGTCACTGTCGGTCTTTGCCTACTACCGGTTCATTCTCTCCGGGGTGGTGGTTATCGCTGTTGTCCTGGGTTATCAATAAATAGATAAGAGTGTCGTCTTTTGAGGATGATCGGTGTCGTTGTATATTCTCCGGAGCTGGGTGGCAACAAAGAAACAGAAGAGCAAACTAATTGAGGGATTTTTATGGATGGTAGTCAACTGCCCGAAAAAGGGCAGAAAATTATTAAAAAACTGCGTAAAGAATACAGGGTCGGGTTTGAGCCCTTCAAGATCAGGGATATTCACCTGAACCTGTTGAAAGTCACCGATCTTGAGCACCTGCTGGGAGGCAAGGACCCCTTTGCTGATGTCTCCGCTTTTCCTTTCTGGATTAAACTCTGGGAGGCAGCCATGGTTCTTGCCGATGTAATGTCTACCATGGAGCCGGAGGGAGACAACAGAAGGGTGCTTGAACTCGGAGCGGGAATAGGTGTTCCGGGTCTGGTTGCCGCTGCTCGTGGATTCGAGGTTACCCTCAGTGACTATGAGCCTCATATACTCGACTTCCAGAGGGTCAGTGCTATGGCCAGTGGTCTTGAAAAGAATGTGGATGTTACGATAATAGACTGGAAAAAGCCTCCTGAACTCCCGGCATACGATATCATTCTGGGAGCTGAAATTTTATTCAGAGATGAATTTTTCAAGCCGCTGCTCAAGGTCTTCGATCGCTACCTGAAACCGGATGGAGTCATCTATCTGGCTCATGACGCTCGACGTCAGAGTTTGCCCCCTTTTCTGAAGATTGCCCAGGAAAGCTATGAAATCGGGGTTAAGCCCCGGAAGATGAGTTCTGAAGAGGGGGAATTGACCATCCTTCTCAATCGTCTTCGTAAAAAATAACCTGATAATGATTTAGTGCCATGCCTGTCTATGAGTATGAACACCTTGACAATGAAAACTGCCGCCGCGGTATTGTTTTTGAAATCAGGCAGTCCGTCAAGCAGGATAAGCTGACATGCTGCCCGGATTGCGGTGGGCAGGTAAAGCGGCTGATTTCACTTTTCGCGGTAAATCGTCCCAAGACGGATTCAGACCTCAAGAACGCGGGGTTTACCAAGCTTGTCCGCAAGGACAAGGGGGTTTATGAAAATGTAACCGCAACCGGCAAGGAAAGCCGGGTGTGGGATGTTAGAAATCCTGCCACCATGCCTGACCTCCCCTCCAAGATAGGAGATTAGCATTCAGTGAGGGAGTTCGATGATCTGGACTGGAATCATCTCTGGCAGACGGCCCGCCGCAGACAGGCCTGGAAGAGGAAGAGCAGGGCTGACTGGGACAGAAAGGCTTCCGGCTTTGCCGGGCGCAACAAGGACTCATTCTTTATAAGCCGTTTGCTGGAACTTCTTCAGCCTCACCCGGAATGGAGTGTTCTGGATGTCGGCTCAGGTCCGGGAATCCTGACTTTGCCCCTGGCCCGGCAGGTAAGACAGGTGACGGCCATTGACTTCTCCGAAGCCATGCTGGAGGAACTTCGGAAGGCGGCAGTCCTTCTTCAAGCCGATAACATAGCCACCAGGCTTCTCTCCTGGACTGACGACTGGCAGGAGGCCGGTGTCGAGCCTCACGATATAGCTATCAGCTCCCGTTCTCTATCGGTGTTTGATCTCAAATCAGCCCTGCAGAAACTGGATGGCTGGGCAGTAAAGAAAGCGGTTGTGGTGGACAGAGCAGGATGCGGCCCCTTTGATCCTGATCTTTTCGAGGCGGTAGGCCGGGTATTTGAACCGGGACCTGACTATATCTTCACTTTAAACTGCCTTTACCAGATGGGTATTACCGCCAAACTGGATTTTATCGAGTATAACCAGGTAAAGAAATTTACAGATCGACAGGAGGCAATTGACTCCTGCAGGTGGATGCTTGATCCTCTATCGAAAGAGGAGGAAGAGAAATTATCTGCTTATTTCGAAGCCCGTCTCAGTAGGGACAGCGACGGCAATCTACTGCTTCACAGGTCTAAGCCTGTCAAGTGGGCCTTTATTTCTTGGGATAAGGCGGAACAGGTGATGCCGGGATGAGGATTATAATTGCCGGGGCCGGCCGGGTAGGACGGTACCTTTGCGAGAAATTATCCGGAGAAGGCCAGGAAGTTGTTCTGATTGATAACAATGAAACCACGCTCAGGCGCCTGGAGAGGCATCTGAATATCCTTGCGATCCCTGGCAGTGCGGCCACTGCCAGGGTCCTGGAAGAAGCAGGAATAGATAAAGCCGATCTGTTCATCGCCGTCACCGACAGTGACGAAGTCAATCTTGTTTCCTGCATTATTTCCCGGCAGTACAGCGTGAAAAGCAGGGTGGCCAGGGTTCGCAGTGAAGACTTTTACGGCTCGGGTAAATCTCTTACCGAGAAGGCTCTGGGGGTTGATCTGCTCATCAGCCCGGATATCGCCATGGCCGATGAAACCATCAAGTTGAGCCAGCTTTCCGATGCCTTTGATGTGGCCGAATTCGCCGGAGGGCAGGTACTTCTTCTAGGATACATGATTAATGAAGGCAACCCCGCGGTTGGAGTACCCCTGGCTCAGCTCCAGGCAAAACAGAAACAGAATAATTTTGTTATCGTTTCGATCATCCGGGCCGGAAAAACCATCATACCTCATGGTGACACTTCCATCGAGGCAAATGATCAGATCTATGTGGTGGCCCGGAAAAAAGATCTCCTGGCGGTTGAACTGCTTTTTCACTTTACCACCAAGGCGGCCAAGAAGATCTTTATCATAGGCGGGGGGGCAATAGGTTATCTTATTGCCAAGCGCATGGAGCAGCACAGGTTTGATGTTCGCCTGGTGGAAGAGAATCTGGAGCGCTGCCATTTTCTGACCAGTGTTCTTGAAAATACCGTTGTTCTCAACTTCGACGGCCTGGAGGCCGGTGACCTCCTGGAAGAGGGGGTGGATATGGCGGATCTGGTGATCTCGGTAACCGAAAATGACACGACCAATCTGCTGTCCAGCCTGCTGGCCAAACACCATGGTGCCAAAAGATGCATAACCAAAATTACCAGGCCCGATTTCATTCCCCTCCTGGGAAAACTCGGAGTTGATGTAGCCTTGAGCCCCCGCCTGCTGGCGGCAGACATGATTCTCAGATTCGTCAGGGGGAGGGAGAAGGTTTTATCAGTAGCTACCATCCAGAACAGTGATGCGGAGGTCCTGGAAATGCTGGTGCCTGACAATATCAAGTTCAGGGATGTGCCGCTGAAATCCCTTGATTTGCCGAGAGACGCCGTAATTGGCGCGATTGTCCGCAAAACAAAGGTTATCATCCCTTCAGGGGAAACCAAATTGCAGGAAGATGATAAAATGGTTATCTTCGCCCTCAGGGACGCCATCGCCAAAATTGAATCTTTTTTTGAATAACACTCTCTCCTGTGGGTATAATCAGGCCTTGGAGCGGCCCGGGCTGTAATAGGACGATAAGGATTTTTCTGAAAAGGAACGCAACATGAAATGTCCGGAGTGTGGGAAATCGATCAAGGTTTACCGTAATCCGCTGCCAACGGTGGATATAATTATTGAACGTGAAGAGGGGATTGTTCTGGTGGAGAGAAAAAATCCGCCATTAGGGTGGGCCCTGCCCGGGGGTTTTGTTGACTTGGGGGAGTCCCTTGAAGAAGCGGCCCGCAGAGAGGCTAAGGAAGAAACCGGACTGGATGTTACTCTGCAGAGACAGTTTCATACCTACTCCGATCCTGGACGCGACCCACGGTTTCATACCATCACTACTGTCTATATAGCAAGGGGTGACGGTACTCTGCGGGCGGGCGACGATGCCGGGAGGGCCAGGGTGTACCCTACGGATAATCTGCCCGACCTGGTGTTCGACCATAAAAGTATTATTCTGGATTATCTCAGAGAGAAATAGGTAGCTGGGCCGCTCCTGCCTGCAAGAACGGTATTTCACTTCAAATAACGGATTGCAGAATCATATTCCCTGCCAAGACCTGCCAATGAACTTGACTTTCCGTTTTTCGGGTGGGAAAGCCGAGCGAAGAATTTCCCTCTCTAACCGGTATTCCTGTCAATTAATCTGATATTTAAAGTTGTTTTTACTTTTTTTCTCTGGTAAAAGGGTGTTTTTGGAGAATAATGTTAAGGAGGAAGATGTCTAATGGGTAACAATCAACCAACTCAAACTCCTGCTGCCGGCATTGACAGCCAGGAAGATTTAAGTTTTGAATCTCTTTTCTATCAGGAAGAGATCAAAATCGCAACTGTAGGCGAGGTAGTACCTGGCACCATTATAGGTATATCAGGTGGCTGTGCGATCATCGACATTGAGGACAAGTCTGAAAGTGAAATCCCCTTGAATGAATTCAACAATGCCACTGATGAGGGAAAAGTCCAGGTCGGTGATACCTTTGACGTTTTTGTCGAAAAGCGTGAGGGGGAAGGAGGGCTCAAGCTCTCCCGGGAAAAGGCGATAAGCATAAAGGTGTGGGAAAATATAGCCCAGATCCAGGAAGAAGACGACGTGATCCAGGGCCGGATCGACAGCCGCGTCAAGGGTGGTCTATCCGTTGATATCGGTGTACCGGCTTTTCTGCCTTATTCCCAGATCGATCTCAGACCGGTTAAAGATCTTGACAGTCTGATCGGACAGGAATTTGACTTCAAGATTCTCAAATATAATCGCAAGCGCAACAACGTCGTTATTTCCCGCAGGGCAATTCTTGAAGAAGAAAGAAAGAAACTGCGCGAGCGGATGCGGGAAACGCTGGAAGAGGGTGCGGTACTTTCCGGTATCGTTACCAATATAACGGATTATGGGGTGTTCATAGACCTTGGTGGTCTGGACGGTCTTTGCCATATCACCGATCTTTCCTGGGGAAGGGTTTCCCATCCGTCCAAGCTCTTCAAAGTCGGCGAAGAAACCGATGTCAAAGTCCTGAAGTATGACAAGGACTCGGATAAGGTTTCTTTGGGCATCAAGCAGCTTAAGCCCGATCCCTGGACGACGGTTGAAGAAAAATATCCCGTGGGTTCCAGATGCACCGGTAAAGTGGTCAGTATTACCGATTACGGGGTTTTTGTTGAACTGGAGGAAGGTGTCGAAGGGTTGGTCCACATCTCGGAAATGTCCTGGTCAAAAAAGACCAAACATCCCTCCAAGCTGGTTTCCGTCGGAGACGAGATAGATGTCGTCGTTCTCAACATAGACGTGAATGCCAAGCGCATTTCACTCGGTATGAAGCAGCTCCAGGAAAATCCTTGGGACGTTGTCATGCAGAACTATCCCGTGGGTTCCATAATTGAAGGTAAGATCAAGAATATTACCGATTTTGGAATTTTTATCGGCATTGAAGAAGGCATAGACGGTCTTATTCATGTTTCAGACATTTCCTGGACCGAAAGGATAAAGCACCCCTCTGAAAAATACAGCAAGGGAGAGACTATCCAGGCAGTCGTCCTGAACATAGATCGTGACAATGAGAGATTTTCTCTGGGCATCAAGCAGCTGACTCCGGATCCCTGGCAGGAAGCCGTTCATAAGTACCCGGTGGGATCCGTTATAGAAGGTGTGATCACCAATATCACTGATTTCGGTATCTTTGTCGAAATAGAAGATGGTATTGAAGGTCTTGTCCATGTTTCCGAAATCAGTGAAGAAAAAACGGATACTCCCGTGGGGATGTATAACGTGGGGGACAAGATTACTACCAAGGTGATCAGCCTTTCCCCCGAAGACCGCAAAATCGGTCTATCCATAAAAGCGCTCTCCGAGAAAAGCAGTGGTGAAAAAACTTCTACCGAGCAATACAACAGCAAGCAGGAAGACACAGGTCCCGCTACACTGGGAGATCTTCTCAAAGAGGAGTTTGATAACCAGGGAAAAGAGAGCGAGTAGGCTTTCCAGCCCGGCATATAATACTCAAACCGCCTAATGCTACAGGGTGTGGGGTTGCAGTCCGCTGTCTGATTTGACGAAAATGGATTGGACAGCGGACTGATAAACGGCAACCAGGCAAGCGGTAAGGCAATCATGGCTTCAGATCTATCCTTCCACCAGCGCCACCCCATAGTAAGCGGTTTTTTCATTCTCGGCCTCCTGTTTCTCCTTTTTCTGGGAGTCTTCAGTTTCCTTCTCAGATCCTGTGCCTCGTCGTTGTCCACCCAGCGGAATTTCATCCCGGCAGGTGAAGAGGCGATAGGGATTCTGGATATCAAAGGCGTCATAGCTACATCGGACCAAGTCCTCAAAGACCTTGTCACCCTGAGAGAAAACCGTCGGGTTAAAGGTATAGTTGTCCGTATTGAGAGTCCCGGTGGGACGGTGGGGGCTTCCCAGGAAATTTTCAGAGAAATTGAGCTTGCAGGTAAGGCCAAACCAGTCGTTGCTTCCATGGGCTCGATCGCGGCTTCCGGCGGCTATTATGCTGCCCTGGGGGCACGCCGGATTATGGCCAGCAGGGGAACTCTGACCGGAAGCATAGGAGTGATCCTCAAATTTCCCAATTTGAAGGAGCTGTATAGAAAAATCGGCTATCAGTCTGAAATCGTCAAAAGCGGCAAATTGAAAGATATGGGGTCAACCGACCGATCCCTTACCGAACATGAAAGAGCCATACTGAATGAGCTCCTGGACAATGTCCATCAACAGTTTGTAGGTGACGTCTCCCGAAGGCGGAATCTGCCGGCAGCCGAGGTTGCGAAACTTGCGGATGGTCGGATATTTTCCGGTGAACAGGCTCTCAAGTCAGGTCTCATTGATGAAACTGGAAATTTTTATGATGCTGTTCGTCTGTGTGCCCGGCTGGCTGGAATGGAGGATGTCAAGACTCCGGAGCTCTATTATCCCGGCAGAGACCGAATGGAATTACTTAAAATTCTGACCAGTGAAAATATCGGGGGTATTCTCAGGCTGCTCGAGCGAGCCAATCCGGTTCTTTCTTCCGAATTAGTCGTGGAACCGTAATGTTATGCCGATTAACAAGGCTATGATGAAGAACCGGTGCCGGCAAAATGGAAAGAGGTTGGCTTTGTCATATGCGAGAAGAAAAAAATTAACAAGGATTAATCATACGGAATGCTTAAGAAAAATTTAGTTAATCAGATCCACGCCGGCACCAACAGTTTCTATAAACACGAGATCGAGGCTGCCGTCGATATAATCATGGAATCGATAACAAAAGCCATGGCTGATAACAACCGGGTCGAACTACGAGGGTTCGGCTCCTTCTCCGTCAGAAACAGAGGAGGCTACAGCTATAAGCATCCCCAGAATGGGGAAACAATGAGAGTTGACGGCCGGAAAAAAGTCCACTTCACCATGGGAAAATCTCTCAAGGAAAGCCTGATACGTCTGCCGACGGAGTAACCGATGTGGTACCATAAGTGACGGCTTTGGTACACTGGTCTTCAGCTTTTAAGCAGATCAACCGATGTTTAAACCGCCCAGGTCACCATCACCCTCCCGGAGAATCTCGACTTCATTTTCTATCATGGAGATGACTGTGGATTCCGAGGGAACCACCGATCCTCCATCTATTATTATATCCAGCATACTTCCGAACCTTTCCTCCACCTCCCAGGCATCGGTGACCATGTCGTCCTGATCCAGCAGAGCACTGGTATTCAGGAGAGGGTTGCCCAGCTCATTGACCAGCTGGCGGCAGATCTCATTATCCGGCACCCGTATACCCACGGTTCTCTGTTTTGACATCATTATTTTAGGCACTACTTTCATGGCCGGTAAAACAAAGGTATACTGACCTGGCAGAGCCTTTTTCATAACCCGGTAAGCAGTATTCGACAGGTCACAGTAGGTGCTCACGTCTTTCAAATCGGCGCAGATAAAACTGAAAGGTTTGTCACTGGGCCTGTTCTTGATCTGGTGTACTCTCTTCACAGCCTTCTGGTTGTAGATATCACAGCCGATACCGTAGACTGTATCAGTCGGATAACAGATCACCGCTCCCTTTTTTAGAGCTTCAGCCGCCTGTTTTATCAATCTTGGTTGAGGATTTTCAGGATGTATATAGAGCATGTTATCTTGATCTGCAGCCCGGCATCGTTTTTACTTTGTGCAGGAGGCAGTTTATTGTTGCTGGCCAAAATGGTGTTTGCCCTTGCCGTGCAAGAGCCGATAAGTCAATCTTTCCTATCCAATTTGTCGTTATTGCAAAAATCTTCTAACCGGGGTAAGTGTTAAGACCGATTAGCTATTCTTAATTGTAACAAATCACCGAATCAGGCACCAACTCTGAACAATTGGCAAGATGAATCCCACAATCTATCTGGTTCGTCACGGCAAGACCCAGGCAAATAAGGAGAACCGTTTCGCGGGCAGAACAGAGGAGCCTCTTCATTCTCAAGGTATAGAAGAGATAACCACCGTGGCTGAGGAAGCAGAAAAGCTGAATCTGGATCTCATTTATTCTGGCCCCGCTCTCAGAACCCGGCAGTCTGCGGAAATTATAGCCGGAATCTGCGGACTTGATTACCTGGTTGAACCGGGTCTCCACGACATTAAACTACCCCACTGGGACGGTCTCACAAAAGATGAGATCAGGGAAAAATGGGGACCGGAATATCCGACCTGGCTCGAGAATCCTGCAGCCTTCAGACCGAGCCGGGGAGAAAATCTATTCGACGTCAGCAGCCGGGCTGTCTCTTATCTGCAGGGAGTAAGGAGACAGGGCCGACGTGTACTGCTGGTGACCCATCTGATAGTGGCCCGTTGCCTTCTTCTCCATCAGCAGGGCAGGCCGATAGATGACTTTCGTTCGGTTAAAGTCGGAAACGGTGAAATTGTGAAACTGGAATAGCAGCTTCCCTTACGCCGAGCGGGCAGCTTCCATGGCTCTGGCAAAACCCCGGGCCGCACCCTCGATGACCCAGTCCTCCACACAGAAAGAGAGGCGGAAATATCCAGGGCTGCCGAACCCCCTGCCTGGTACCGCCAGGATTTTTTCTTCTTTGAGGATATCCACGAACCGGGCGTCATCCTCCAGCGGAGACTCTGGAAAGAAGTAAAAGGCACCTTTGGGCAGGACAAATGTGTACCCTGCCTGCGCCAGTATGGTGCGAAATTTCTCCCTCCTGTCCGCATAGACGCTGTTGTCCACACTGACCCCCTGAACATCGGCAATTACCCGCTGCATGAGAGCGGGCGCGTTGACAAAACCGAGGATCCGGTTGGCCAGGGTGAGGGCCCCGACCAGTTCTTCCTTGGCGGCGATCTCCGGATGCATGGCCAGGTAGCCTATTCGTTCTCCGGCCAGAGACAGTTCTTTGGAATAGGAAGAGACGACAATGGCGTTTTTATAGGCGGAAAGGGTCCCCGGCACCTTCATGCCGTCAAAGACTATGTTGCGGTAAGGCTCATCAGAAATCAGGTAGATGGTGGTTCCGTTCTGGCCGCTTTTTTTCGTCAGCAGTTGCCCGAGCTTTTCCAGTTCCTCTGCTGTGTAGATCTGGCCGCTGGGATTATTCGGACTGTTGATGATAATCGCTTTGGTTCTGGCGGTCATACTCTCCTCAATGGCACCGAGGTCAAGACTGAAATCGTCGGCGGTCCGGACAATGACCGGTACTCCGCCGTGGTTGTCGATGTAGAAATTATACTCCACGAAATAGGGGGAGAGGATGATGACCTCGTCTCCGGGATCGAGGATGGATTTCATGACCACGTTCAGAGCTCCTGCCGCTCCGCAGGTCATTATCATATCGCTTTCGGACAACTGAATGCCCTGTTCCCGGCCGACCTGCTCGGCCACCTTCTTCCGGACATACGGATAACCGCCGTTCGGCATATAGCCGTGGATTCCCTGATCCCGGCGGGCCGCTTCTTTCTGCAGGGCTTCCTGAAGGGGTTCCGGCGGAGGGAGATCGGGGTTGCCCAGGCTGAAGTCAAAGACATTCTCTGCGCCGTATTCCTGTTTCAGCCGGGCTCCTTCTTCAAACATCTTCCGTATCCAGGAAGAGCGTTCGATAAAATCGCTCATTTTTTTCGCGACTGCCATATATCCTCCTCTTCCAGCACCGCTGGAAATATTTTGGATGTTGGTTCGGTAGTGGCTATCAGGGAAGCGGTCGTTCAGTCGCTTCCCAGGTTTCTCCTGTCGATGATGCGCTGGGCCTTGCCTTCACTGCGCTCCAGGGATTTTTCCTCGACCAGCTTGACGTCCACCCCGATTCCCAGTTCAGAGGCCAGCCTTCTTTTGATCGTTTCCATGAGCAGGCGCTGCTTCTTCATTTCGTCGAAGAAGATCGTTTCAATCACCTCGACCAGTACCGTTACTTTGTCCAGCCTGCCTTCGCGTTCAATAACGAGCTGGTAGTGGGGCTTGGTTCCTTCGATTTCAAACAGGACGCTTTCTATCTGGGAGGGATAGACGTTTACCCCTTTAATAATCAGCATGTCGTCGCTGCGACCCAGTATCCTTCCGATACGCTGGAAGGTGCGGCCACAGGGACAGGGTTCGGGAAGCAGTCTGGTGAGATCCCGGGTCCGGTAGCGGAGAACCGGGAAGGCCTCTTTGGTAAGGGTGGTGATCACCAGTTCGCCGACTTCTCCGGGGGAAACCGGCTCCAGGGTGTCCGGATTGATGATTTCGACCAGAAAGTGGTCCTCGTTGACATGAAGTCCGTTCCTCTCCAGACATTCACCGGCCACTCCGGGCCCCATGACTTCACTGAGGCCGTAGTTGTCGGTGGCGGTAATGTGGAGTTTGTTCTGAAGTTCCTTACGCATGGGTTCGGACCAGGGCTCCGCTCCGAAAAGACCGGTCCGCAGTGGAAGGGCGTTGATGTTTATGCCCATCTCTTCCATGGTGTCGGCCAGAAGAAGTCCGTAGCTGGGGGTGCAGACCAGAGCCGTTGTCCGGAAATCCTGCATGATCTGGATCTGTCGTTTGGTGTTGCCGCTGCTGATGGGAATAACCGAGGCCCCGACTCTTTCTGCACCGTAGTGGAGACCGAAGCCGCCGGTAAACAGACCGTAGCCGAAGGCGATTTGAACCACGTCGTCCCGGCCCACCCCGGCGCTGGTGAGGATGCGGGCCACCAGGTTGGACCAGTTTTTGATATCGTTGGCACTGTATCCAACAACAGTGGCCTGGCCGGTGGTGCCGGAGGAGGCGTGCACCCTTACCACTTCCCGCAGGGGAAGGGCAAAGAGGCCGTAAGGATAGTTGTCCCGGAGATCCTGTTTGCTGGTCAGGGGAAGATTTTTGATTTCACTGAGGGTCCGGAAACCATCGGGGTCGACCTTGAGCTCCCTGAATTTTTTTCGATAAAAGGGAACATTGTTAGCTACCCGGTAGAGGGTGGCCTGCAGACGTTCGAGCTGCAGCTGTTCCAGATCATCACGATTGATGCATTCCTTGTCGGCTTCCCAGTAGGTCATGGTTTTCAGCGGGTTG
>JBEPXR010000026.1:0-13983 GCA_041641775.1 Desulfobia sp.
CGGTTCCCGTCTCTGGCCTCTTTCCCGTGAGCTCTATCCCAAGCAGCTGCTGAATCTGACGGAGGAGTCCTCCCTGCTCCAGGCAACTCTTAAAAGGGTCGCGGTTCTTGAAGAAGCCCTGCCTCCAGTGGTGATTGTCGGCGAGGAGCACCGTTTTCTTGCTCTGAAACAGATCGAGGAACTGGATCTCGATCAGGAAGTAGATTTGATTCTGGAGCCGGCGGGACGCAATACCGCCCCCGCTGTGTACAGCGCAGCTGTCTACTGCCGTTCCAATCATGAAGAGGACATTGTCCTTCTCGTCCTGCCCGCCGATCATCTCATCCGCAGAGAGCAGGCTTTCCAGGAGGCGGTTAATCAGGCGGTGGAACTCTGCCGACAGGGCAGGCTCGTAACTTTCGGCATCACACCCACAGGGCCTGAGACCGGATATGGTTATATAGAAAAAGGCGAGGGCAACAGTGTCCTTTCCTTTGTGGAGAAGCCTGATCAGGAGAGAGCCCACCAGTTTCTCGAAGCCGGTAATTATTACTGGAACAGCGGCATGTTTGCCTTTGACAGTCATCTCTTTATCCTGGAGATGGAAAAGCATTGCCCGGAAATTGTCAAGGCCATGAACCTGGCGGTTGACAGGGGATATGCCGACCCTCCTTTCTTCAGGCTGGATAGAGCGAGTATGGAAAATTCGCCTGATGACTCCATTGATTACGCACTTATGGAAAAAACTGACCAGGCTGCAGTGATTCCCGCCGATCTGGGCTGGAGTGATATCGGTTCATGGAAGGCTCTCTGGAGTGTGGTGGAAAAAGACAGTGACGGTAACGTTATCAATGGTGACATCATGACCCTCGATGTCCGCAATTCCATGGTGAGGGCCGACCAGTCCCTGATCGCCGCCATAGGGCTTGACAATATGCTGATCGTGGAGACACCTGATGCTGTGCTGGTTTCCAGTCTTGACAGAAGCCAGGACGTCAAGAAAATAGTGGAGCGCCTCAAGCATGAGGGGAGGGGGGAGCGCATTCTGCACCGCACGGTATACCGGCCCTGGGGAAGTTATACCATACTCGAGGAGCAGGAGTTTTTTAAAATAAAACGGATCAATGTCAATCCAGGCGTCAAGCTCTCATTACAGATGCATCATCATCGATCAGAGCACTGGGTGGTGGTCAAGGGCACGGCAAAAGTGACCTGCGGGGAGCAGGAGTACCTGGTCATGGAGAATCAGTCTACCTATATTCCCTGCGGGGAAAAACACAGATTGGAAAATCCCGGAGTAATTCCCCTGGAATTGATAGAAGTTCAGAATGGAAGTTACCTGGGGGAAGATGACATCATTCGTTTTGATGATGATTTCGGCCGGCAGGGGCATGCATAACCACGATCATAAGTTCGACGATTATCTTAATCTTTTCCGTGATGTAGAATCTTCCTGCCCCTACGGGGTAAGCGATCTGGCCGTTTTTCGACAACGCCCTTTCCAGAGGCTTCCTGATTCCCTGTTTCACGAATTTCTGAATGCCGGTTTTCGGCGCAACGGCAATAATCTCTACACCATGGTCTGTCCGGAATGCTGCAAATGCTTGCCCGTCAAAATCAATCCTTCCGAGTTTAAGGCCAACCGGAATCAAAAGAGAATCTGGCGGAAGAACAGCGATCTTGAAATCAGTATAGACCGGCTGAGAATAACCGAAGATAAACTCCGTCTTTTCCAGAAATTTTTCGTCGAAAGGTTTCCGGACACTTACAATAATCCCCTGGATTATTATGGGTTCTTTTTCGTCAATATCATAACCACGACTTTAGAGATCGAGTTTCGCAAGGAAGGCAGGCTTATAGGCTCCTCCATTATCGATATCGGCCGCAACTGGCTGAACGCCGTCTATTTTTACTTTGATCCGGCTGAGTCTCACCGAAGTCCCGGGACTTACAATATTCTCTATCTTATGGAATTCTGCCGAAGCAAGGGTGTACATAACCTCTACCTGGGCTATCTGATCAGGGAATTGAATTCGATGGCATACAAGGCCAATTTTAAACCTTATTATCTCTGGATAGAAGGAAAGTGGCAAAAGATTGAGAGGTAAGGAATGAAAGTTATTCTGGCGGAAAAGGCCGGATTCTGTATGGGAGTGAGAAGAGCGGTGGATACCTGCCTTACTCTGGCCGAAAAGGAGAAAGATATTAGCACATTCGGTCCCTTGATCCACAACCCCCAGGTTCTGGAGCACTTAAGGCAGAAGGGTGTCCGGATCCTGGAGCAAATACCGGAGAGCATTAATGGCAAGGTGGTTATCAGGGCCCACGGGGTTCCGCCCCAGCAGAAGGAGCGATTGGCCGGAGCAGGGGCGGACGTCAGAGATGCAACCTGTCCCAGGGTGCAGAAGGTGCAGGCTGTAATCAGGAAGTATGCCGGGCAGGGGTATGATACCGTGATCATAGGGGACAAGAATCATGCCGAGGTCGTCGGTTTAATGGGGTTTGCCGGTTCCGGTGTGTTCGTGGTGAGTGCCAGTGATGATCTGGAAGGGATCGCCCCTTCCTCTCCTTTCATTGTCGTGAGCCAGACCACCCAGGATGAAGAAACTTTTCTCAAGCTCAGCGGCCTGATAAAAGAGTGCTATCCCGACTGCCTGATTTTCAATACGATCTGCGACTCCACCCATAAAAGGCAGGACGAGGTGCTCAGTCTCGGTGGAAAAGTGGATGCCATAGTGGTGGTAGGGGGCAGAGGAAGCGCCAATACCAGAAGATTGGGGGAGCTTGCCAGAGGAATGGGTAAGCCGGTTTTTCTGGTGGAAAGCGAGCATGAACTTGATCCGGCAGCTCTGGCTGGGTTTGCCAGTGTCGGTGTGACAGCAGGCGCCTCAACACCTTCCTGGGTTATAGAGAAGGTTGTCAAGGCGCTGGAAGAGGTCTGATATTATGTTGGGTTGGTTTAAAAACAGGAAAAACAGGAAAGACACACAGGGTGTTGACACTGTCGCCGAGGAGAAGCAGAATGTTTTTCAGAAGTTCAAAGACGGTCTCGCCAAAACCAGAAGTTCCCTGGTCTCAAGAATGGATGATCTTTTCCAGGGCAAGAAGGTAATTGACCAGGAATTGCTTGATGATCTGGAAGAAATTTTAATCACCGCAGATATAGGGGTCAAAACGACTCAAGATCTTATTGAGGATGCCAGAAGAAAACTGAACCGTAATGAATTAAACGACCCCCAGGCTCTCAAGCGTCTCCTCAAAGACGAGATAACCTCTTATATCCAATCCAGTGAACAGGCCGCAGAACTGGTTATGCCGGAGGAAGGACCTTTCGTCATCATGGTTGTAGGGGTAAATGGTGTTGGCAAGACTACCACCATTGGCAAACTGGCACATAAGTTCGCCTCTTCGGGGCAGAGTGTAATGCTGGTTGCAGCTGATACTTTCAGGGCCGCCGCCATCGAACAGCTCCAGATCTGGGGAGAGCGAATAGGGGTTCCCGTCGTAGCCCAGAAAAAGGGGGCCGATCCATCCGCAGTTGTCTTCGATGCCCTGGACCGAGTGAAAAAAACGCCTGTTGATGTGATAATAGTGGATACCGCCGGCCGCCTTCATACCAAGGTCAATCTCATGGAGGAGCTGAAAAAGGTGAAAAGGGTGATCGGCAAGAAAATGGTCGGTGCCCCCCACGAAATAATGCTGGTAATCGATGCCACCACTGGTCAGAACGGGGTCTCCCAGGCCAAATTGTTCAGTGAGGCCCTTGATATCACCGGACTGGCCCTGACTAAACTGGATGGAACCGCAAAAGGAGGCATCGTGGTCAATATCTGCCGGGAACTGCAGATCCCCATAAGATTTATCGGCATTGGCGAAACAGTGGAAGATCTTCGTGATTTTGATGCCGGTACCTATGTCGAGGCCCTCTTCGCAACCGATAAATGAGGTATTTATGAATCACGGGTGTGCCGGAATTTCAGCAGTGCAAGGAGTCTTCCGACAAACTGTGGCCTATATCTCGTAATCCATTTTTTTAATATTCATGCCTTATTACCGCTATCAATATCATCCCCAGCCCGGCTGCGGCGGCTGTCTGCTCATCGTTGTATTGCTCATCCTTCTTTCCGGGGGCGCCCCCCTGCTTTTAAACATGCTCGGTTTTTTCGTGTTAACCGGCCTTTTTCTTGTGTTTTTGCTCTGGGCCGGATTTTGGGGGTTTTCCTGGTATATTCGCCGCAGGGTCAGTGAATATGAAAAGACCCAGACCGAAGAACGCAACAGGTTCGTTTCGCTTCTGACCCACATACTGGTTCGGATTGCCCGTTTTGACGGCCAGGTCACCAGGGCCGAGCTGCAGACCATCAAGAATTTTTTTCGGGTCAACCTCCGCTACAGCCATGAAGAAATGTTCTGGGTTCAGGAGCTTATAAAGGACGCCCAGGCCAGTGAGACCTCGCTTGACGATCTTCTGGTCATGTTTCGGGACAGTTTCGGGTACGAGCCCCGCCTTATACTTGTGGAGCTGGTCTACCAGGTGCTTTTCAGCAACGAACATGTCAGTGACCGCGATCTCGAGCTCGCCAGAAATATTGCCGATTATCTCGACCTATCCTCTTATGACCAGCAGACCATCAGAGCAAGGTATATCCACCGGCAGAGACGATCGATAAACCGGGAACAGGAGTATTACGAGGTGCTGGGGCTTGCGCCTGGTGCTTCTTTTGAAGAAATCAAAAAGGCCTATCGAAAGCTCAGCTTGAAGTATCATCCGGACAAGGTGAGTAACCTCGGCGAGGAATTCAAGAATATAGCAGAGGAGAAAATGAAGGAAATCAATGGGGCCTATCAACACTTCAAGGAAAAATACAACCGAAGCTAAAGAAAAAAAACGAATTCTGGTTCTGGAACCTTACTACGGTGGATCCCATAAGAGGTTCCTGAAGGAACTCAGCAGCCAGCTGCCCTATGATTTTTTCTTCCTGACTCTACCGGCCAGAAAATGGAAATGGCGGATGCGTTTTTCCGCCCCCTGGTGTGCCGAATGGCTCAGCAACGAGGATCACCGGCGCTATGACGCCATCCTCTGTTCGACCTTCGTCGATGTTGCAGCCTTCCGGAGTCTTTCCCCCTCCTGGGTTAACGAAGTCCCCGTTCTGACCTATTTCCACGAAAATCAGTTCGCCTACCCGGTTCAGATCGAGGATGAAAGGGATTTCCATTTTGGTTTGACCAATTATACCACCGCCCTGGCCTCGGACAGCATAGCTTTTAATTCCGAGTATAATCTGCGGACGTTTTTAGCGGGAGCGGAACAGATGGTGAGCAAGGCTCCCGACATGAAGCTGAGAGGCGTGGGGAGTTTGGCAGACAGGGCGGTTATTCTCCATCCGGGCCTGGATTTCAGCGACTTTCCAGAGATCAGGCAGAGAGAAAGCGATGATGGAGGCGAACCGGTCATCGTCTGGAACCATCGCTGGGAACATGACAAGGGCCCGGAGACATTTTTCCAGACGCTCTACCAGCTCTCGGATCAGGGAGTCGGCTTCAGACTTATTGTCCTGGGACAGGCTTTCCAGAGAAGGCCAGCCATATTCTCCGAGGCCAGGGATAGACTGGCAAAGAAGACAATCCACTTTGACTATATTCCCGATAGGAGAGATTACCTGGGGATGCTGACCATGGGAGATGTTATCGTTTCCACCGCCGGCCACGAATTTTACGGGTATGCTGTTATAGAAGCGGTAAGGATGGGTTGCCGGCCGGTACTTCCAGACCGTCTTTCTTATCCTGAGCTTTTTCCGGCCGAGTTCCTCTATGGAGAAGGGTGCTTAAAGGAAGGCCTGCTCGCGGCTATGAGCCACGGAAGACTTGCCAGGGAAAAATCCCGGCTCCTGACGGATCGATTTGCCTGGGAGCGAGTGGCCGGGCGCTATCGGGACTGGATTGAGACGTTTTTGTAAGAGATAGAACTCCTACTTCGCAAAGTGCCGGTTCAGGAATTCACATTCCTGGGGAGAGAGGTCGAACTTGAATTCAGCCTCCTCGAATACCTTCTTCTTCGACTTCTCCGGGTTGTCCTTGAGTTCTTCGTCCACCCATTCCAGGACCTTCTTCATCTTGTCGTGGCTATGCGGCATTTTCTTTTCCCATGGTTTTTTCCTCAGCTGCAGATTAACTTTTCAGGGGCTGCAGAATGACACCGGCAAGGGGAGGCACCGAGATGACAACATGATACGGTGCTCCGGCGTATGGCTCGTCCTTTGCCTCCATTATCTCAGAATTATAAACGTCGCTTCCCCCGTATTCCGCCCGATCGGTTGAGAGCAGTTCTCTATAGCTCATTTCTTCCGGCACACCCACTTTGTATTCATGGTGCAGCTGGGGCGTCAGATTAAGCAGGCAGATGATATGGGAGGACCTGTCTCTGTTAAAGCGGCTGTAGGCTATGATTGAGTTGTCCACATTCCTGATATCAAGCCACTGAAAACCTTCAGGATCATGATCGGATTCCCATAGTGGGCTGTTGGCGCGATAAATGTCGTTGAGATTCTCCAGGTAGTGTTGAAGACTTAAGTGGTAGGGAGACTCCTCGAGAAGGTGCCAGTCCAGACTCGATTTAAAGTTCCATCCCGAGTACTGGCCGAATTCTCCTCCCATGAAGAGCATTTTTTTACCCGGATAGGTCCAGAGGAAAAGATAGAGCGCTCTCAGGTTGGCAAAACGCTGCCATTGATCTCCCGGCATTTTCTCCAGGAACGAACCTTTGCCATTCACGACATCGTGATGGGTGAAAGGCAGTATATGACGTTCAGTGAAGCTGTAATGCAGAGGGAAGATGAGATTGTTGTGGTGATATTTTCTGTAGAAAGGGTCACGACAGAAATAGGAAAGGACGTCATTTTTCCAGGCGAGATTCCATTTGAAGTCAAAGCCAAGTCCTCCCTGGTCAACCGGCTGCGTTATCCCATAAAAAGAGTTTGACTCTTCAGCTATCAGTGCCGCATCCGGATAATATTTGTGGATAATGGAGTTCAGATGCTTGATGAATTCGATTGCGTCGATGTCCTCCTTGTGAGCGGGCGTTATTTTCTGGCTCCCCTCTGATCCGGGATACAGTATAGAAGTGACATTGTTGATCCGGATTCCGTCGACGTGGAATTTGTCAAGCCAGAAGAGGCCATTGGCAATGAGATAGTTGACCACCTCTTTGCGGCCATAGTTAAACTGTAAAAGTTGTGGTTCTGGATAATCGGATTGGACGCTGTCCCCATGTTCATAGAGTGAAGTGCCGTCAAATTTGACCAGGGAATGGCCGTCGGGTGGGAAGTTGGAGGGGGACCAGTCGAGAATGACACCTATATCATTCTGATGGCACTTATCGACAAAATACATAAAATCCTGGGGAAGGCCATATCTGCTGGTAACTGAGTAGTAGCCGGAGCTGTGATACCCCAATGACTCTTCCCTGGTATGTTCCATTATGGGCATGAATTCTATATGGGTAAAGCCCATTCTCTTCACATACGGGATAAGAGTTTCAGCAAGTTCAACGAAATTGGGCTGGCGTTCAGGGTTGGCTGGATCACGCTGCCAGGAGCCGGCATGAACTTCATAAATGGAGAATGGCTGGTCAGCCAGGCTCGTTCTCTCCCTCTTCTTAAGCCAGGCCTGATCCTCCCATTTGTAATCGTCGATGGCCCAGACCACTGAAGCACTTTTAGGAGGGAGCTCCCCGTGGAACTGGAAGGGATCGGACTTCTCGATGATATTGCCCTGGCTGGTCTTTATTTCATACTTATATATTTCTCCCTGACATATGCCCGGAATGAATATTTCCCATATGCCTGAAGAACCCACATTTCTCATCTGATGGCATCTGCCATCCCAGTAGTTGAAATTTCCGATAACACTAGCTCGGCGGGCGTTGGGAGCCCACACCCTGAAAATGCAGCCCTTTATTCCGTTAATCTCTCTGATATGGGCGCCGATCTTTTCATATATATTGTAATGGCAGCCCTGATTGAAAAGATGCTGATCATAATCGCTCAGTTGGACAGGAAAAAGATAAGGATCGTGAAAAATCCGTATATCCTTGTTACAACATGTAGCCTCAAAGAAGTAGTCATATGCCTGGGCGTCATTATCCACGATAATCTCGAACAATCCCTCCTTCCTCATTTTGTACATATACCTTTTCTGGCCCTGGCTCACTATCCTGACCGAATCGGCCAGGGGAATGAAGGCTCTGACGATGATAGAGGATGGATCATCTTCCAGAACATGGGGGCCAAGCACCTGAAAAGGATCGGGATGATTCGAGGCGATAACTTTGTCCAGCTCGGAAGAAATATCAGATTGCATTATTTTGCCTTTGGATTTATTTTTGGATATGCTGGTAAGTACCTGCAGTCAGGCAATAGCGGAAATTACCGTTTACGGAATATGTCAATTTTAGCACACAAGACTTATAGTTTTCCAAGAGTTTTTTAATCATGGAAAGTCTCACAGGATATTTCCTTATAGCGACCCATCAAATGCCGGATCCCCGTTTTGCCGGAAGGGTGATCTATATATGCAGACATGATCCCTCGGAGGGAGCTATGGGGTTTATCGTCAATCAGCCATTGGCGGATGTTACTCTGGCTGAATTGTATGCCAGCATGGACCTGGAAGTCCCTGATTTTGAATTGCCCAACATCTTCGTAGGAGGTCCGGTCGACGTTCAGGGTATATTCTTTCTGCACTCCAGTGATTATGAAACGCCCCAGTACCTGGAAGTAACTGATTCAATAAATCTTTCCCGTTCCTCTGCCATTCTCGAAGATATAGCCATCCAAAATGGGCCCCGGGATTATCGATGTTTCATAGGGTACTCGGGGTGGGCTCCGGGACAGCTTGAGGAAGAAATGAGACACGAGGGCTGGCTGATTCTTCCGGCGGAATATAATGATCTGTTCAAAATCTCCCCGGAGAGAATGTGGAAACAGATAACAGCCCGGCACGGCATCGATATTTCCAATTTCAGTGAGCACACCGGTTTTGCATAAGAAAAAGGACACTATACAGGACACGATGTTTGAATGTAAGCGCTGTGGCCACTGCTGCCACGGAGAAGCCACCGTCACCCTGGATGATCAGGACATAGGAAGAATGTCGGCCTACCTGGGACTCCCGCTTCCGGAATTGAAGGACAAGTATCTACGGCGAATCGGGAAATCGTTCGAGATGAAAATTGTCGATGGACATTGTATCTTCTATAGAGACAGGGGATGCCGCATACATCCAGCCAGACCCTGGCGCTGCGGCCAGTGGCCCCTTCATCCGAGTATTCTGATAGACAGGTCAAACTTTCAAGCCATTACATCTTCCTGTCCGGGACTGGAGACTGCCCCGGAATATGAAAGATTTTGTGAAATGATGAGAGAGCTGGAAGACCCCGACCTGTAATGCACTTTGAAATCATCTTCCCCGGCAAAACCAGGGAACGCTATATTCTTGAGGGTATGAACGAGTACCTCAAGAGGATCAGCCGCTATGTAAAGGTGGAATTCCGGGTAGTCCGGGAGCACAGCGGGAAAGGATCCGAACAGATAATCCGTGCCGGTCAGGCCGGGGAAATAGTGAGAACGCTGCCCCCCTCCGCCCTGGTAGTTGGATTGGACAGCAGGGGACGCCAAGTCTCGTCAGAGGAGCTGGCCGACATGATAACCGGTTGGGAGAATCAGGGAAAAGACAAGATTGCGGTGGTAATTGGTGGTCCTTTCGGATTTTCAGAGGATTTTCGAAACAGGGCTGATCTTTTGTTATCCCTTTCGAAAATGACCTTTCCCCATGACATGGTCAGACTTATTTTCCTGGAACAGCTCTACAGGGCCTATTCCATAAAGGCTGGCGGTCGGTATCATAAGTAGGTTGTAGGTTGTACGTTGTTGGCCTTGAGCGATGTGAAGGCTTCCCTCATTATATCGCGGAGGATTGCCGAACAAGAGATAATTGAATTGTTAACTCTGGATGGACAAACATGACCGAAGAAGTCAAAAGAGAGTTTATTCCCAGTCTGCGGGAAGGCGTCGATGTTGTCAGAATGATCTTTTTCAAAAGCATGAAGGACCATCTGGCCGAGAAGTATCCCGAGGAAAACGAAGATTATTCGGGATTGTGCGCCGCCGCTGTCATGAATGAACTGTTCGGAACCCCAAATCCTGAAGAGAGATTCGCCAAATTCGCTGCCGATAACCAGGAAAGGATTGATCTGGAACTGAGGAGGATAAATACCAATTTCCCTGAGTTGTGCATCCCTATCACGGATGCTCTCCGTATTCACTTCCTCTGCAACCAGCAGGAAGGGATAGCCGGCGATCATGAGAACACCCTGCACCGGGCTCGTGATCTCGGGATATTGCTGGAAGACAGGGAAGTTCCCTTGCCTAAAGGATTCATGGAGCTGGTTGGGCGTCTGGGCAAGGCTTACGGTTTGCTGAATGGTTGACAGACCCCAGAAATAATTTTTGTGCCTTCATTTGATGGTCTGATTGTGGTGGATATGACAATCCTTCAATCCGCGGCAATAACTGCTTAATAATTCACTAATACGGGATACATTATGGATAATGGCTCAAGTACAATAGATGTGATAGCGGGCATATTTGCCCAGGCAACCAAAAAGATTCTGGAAAAGAGCACAGGGCAGAAGATTGCCTATTCCCCTACACTGCAGATAATTCCCAAAGTCCATCTCTGCCCTGACATCGGCTGTTTTGTACAGTTCAGCGGTGATTATGGGGGGCTGGTGGTAATGAACTATAACTCCGATGCGGCAATGATTATTTACAAGAATTACATGATGACCATGGGGCTGCCGGAAAGTGAATTGGCCAGAGAGTCCACTTCCAACGAGGTAGTTGATACAATAGGCGAGATAACCAATCAGATTATGGGCAGGGCCATGTATATGGTGGAGAACAAATACCAGTTGAGCTCTTACTTCGGCCAGCCCAAGTCTCTTGCCCTGAACAGTGCAATTACTCTCACCCCGGATCTGGATTATCATAACAGCCGGAGGTCTTCTTTCAGTGTCGGGACCTCCAAGTTCTACATGGAAATCTCTCTGGAACAGACGGAATTCATCAGTTCCATCAAGAAATAACACTCGGGTAACAAGAGGAGAAATATGACTGCGGCCAAGTGTGGAAGTGGAGACAGGACCTGTAACAGCAAGACCTGCGGGACTGCGGATACCAGAACCGCCCGGCAGGACACGGCAATAAGGACTTCACTGGGAAGAATCAAAAACAAAATCCTGGTCATGAGCGGGAAAGGGGGGGTCGGCAAAAGCACTGTTTCTGTCAATCTCGCCTTGGGACTGGCTGGAAAAGGTTACCAGGTTGGTCTGATGGATGTGGATATCCATGGTCCTGATGTCTGCCGGATGCTCAAATTGACGGAGAAGCTCGATGAGGTGAAACAGCAGGACAGCAGGCTGCTGCCGCCCATGAAAGCGGGCGACAACCTCAAGGTAATTTCTCTTGAGTATATGATGAAAGATGCAGACGATCCCATTATCTGGAGAGGTCCCCTCAAAGTCCAGGCTATAAGACAGTTTATAGCAGATATTGACTGGGGTGATCTGGACTATCTGATCATTGACGCCCCTCCCGGCACCGGGGACGAACCCTTGGCCGTGGCCCAGAACATAAAGGATGCCCGGGCACTGGTAGTGACGACTCCCCAGAGCATAGCCCTGGCTGACGTAAGAAAGTCATTGAATTTCTGTAAACATGTCGGCATAAAGATGCTGGGCATGGTGGAAAACATGAGCGGGTTTGTCTGTCCCCATTGCCAGGAAACTGTTGATATATTCAAAACAGGAGGCGGCGAAAAAACGGCCGCTGACTACGGTATGCAGTTTCTCGGCCGCATTCCCATCGACCCCAGAGTGGTGGAAGCAGGGGACAGCGGCTCTCCATATTTGAGTTCCAGTGAAGACAGCTCGTCAGTGAGAGCCTTCAGGGAAGTGATTGCCAATGTAGAAGAAGCTGCAGCCGGCGGGTCTAGCTCCCTGGCGAACGTTCAGTCCCCCTGTGCCACCTGCGGGACCAATGACAGTTGCGGCTCGTAACATGCACTATCCAGTGCAAAAAACAACCAACCGTGGAATTTTATGCTTTTGAAACAGATGATTGTGGGGTCCATGGGAGTCTGCTGCTATCTCCTGGGCTGTGAAGAGACTCATGAAGGCCTGGTGATAGATCCTGGCGGCAATGAAAGTGAAATACTTGCCGAAATCAGGAAAGCGGAAATATCACTTAAATATATCGTCAACACTCATGGTCATCCTGACCATGTCTGTGCAAACCGTCCGCTCAGGGAGGAAACAGGGGCAGCCATAGTAATGCATGAAGATGATGCCTCTTTTTTCTCCCGAAAAGATATCGACGACTATTTTTCAATGCTGGGGTTGCCTTCTTCACCTCCTCCTGATCTTACAGTTAAAGACGGCGATACCGTCGATTTCGGAACCATTTCACTTAAGGTCATCCATACTCCGGGCCATACACCCGGTGGGATCTGTCTTTATACCTCACCCCATCTCTTTACCGGTGATACGCTTTTTGTGGGAGCAGTGGGGCGTACCGATTTCCCGGGTGGCGACACCGATCTTTTTCTACGCTCTATCAAGGAGCGTCTTCTCACTCTTCCTGAGGAGACCAGGGTCTGGCCTGGGCACGGTTACGGCGGATCCAGCTCAACCATCGGCCAGGAAAAAAGATCAAACCCATTTTTAAAATAAGAGTTTAATATATGCGAAACATCGTTCTGGGTACAGCCGGACACGTTGATCACGGCAAAACCAGTCTGATTCGAGCTCTCACCGGCATTGATACGGACCGGCTCAAGGATGAGAAAAAACGGGGCATTACCATTGAACTGGGTTTTGCCTGGCTCGATCTTCCCTGCGGCCATCGTCTCGGTATCGTTGATGTCCCCGGGCATGAACGCTTTGTCAAGAATATGGTAGCCGGCGCCAGCGGTATAGACCTGGTCGCCTTTATTGTAGCAGCTGATGAAGGAGTTATGCCCCAGACCCGGGAGCACTTTGAAGTCTGCCGTCTCATGGGAGTGCGTCACGGCCTTATCGTTATTACCAAGAAAGACATGGTGGATGCCGAACTACTCGAACTTGTCGAGGAAGACGTCCGTGAGTATTTCAAGGACAGCTTCCTCGATGATGCTCCCATGGTTTTCGTCTCTTCCACCACCGGTGAAGGAATAGATCAGGTTAAACTGACCCTGGACAGACTGGTCAGGGACTGGGAATTCAGTGAGGCCACAGGTCCCTTTCGTCTGGCGGTAGACCGAATTTTCAATCTGAAGGGATTCGGAGCAGTGGTCACGGGAACTTCTATCTCCGGCCGTACTGGTACAGGGTCGGAAATCGAAGTTTTCCCCAAGGGGATAAACGGCAAAATACGATCCATTCAGATCCATGGAGAAACAGTTGACACGGTGGAAGCCGGAAACAGGACTGCGATAAGTCTCCAGGGTCTGGACAGGGAGCAGATTACCAGGGGTGATCTGATTACCACTCCGGGATGCCTGAAACCATCCTATATGCTGGACTGCAGTTTCATCTACCTGTCTTCCAACCGAAAGAGATTCAAGAACCGAACCCGGGTCAGGCTTCACATGGGGACTATCGAAATCATGGGCCGGGTTGTTCTGCTCAATGAGGAAGAACTTCGACCCGGGGAGGAAGCAGACGTCCAGATCATGCTGGAAAGTCAATACGGGGCCTGGCCTGGTGACCATTATGTAGTCCGCAGTTATTCACCGATCACGACCATAGGGGGAGGAGTCGTCTTTAACGGCTCACCCAGACGGCGCAGACGGTATAGAGATGCCAATATCGGAGTTTTCGAGTTGTACAGGGAGGGCAGTCCGGAAGAATTGATCCTGCATCATGTCAGGGAAAGCGGTTGGGCAGGTATTACCGAAAAGGATCTT
>JBEPXR010000027.1:0-13927 GCA_041641775.1 Desulfobia sp.
GATGTTCGCCATCATCACTCCGGCCCTTATAACCGGAGCCTATGCTGAAAGGATGAAGTTCTCCGCCTTTATCATTTTCACCATCCTCTGGTCCACCCTGGTTTACATGCCGGTCTGCCACTGGGTCTGGGGAGGCGGCTGGATCGGCGCCCACGGAGCACTTGATTTCGCCGGCGGAACGGTTATCCACATCAACTCGGGCGCCGCGGCCCTGGTGGCAGCCATTGTTATCGGCCGCCGCAAAGGCTACGGCAGGGAAGCTTTTCATCCCCACAACCTGGGAATGACCATCCTGGGGGCGGCCCTGCTCTGGTTCGGCTGGTTCGGTTTCAATGCCGGAAGCGCCCTGGCCGCAGACGGTACAGGGACCCTGGCCTTTTTCACCACCCAGGTGGCCACCGGTGCGGCCGCTCTTTCCTGGGTATTTGCCGAATGGATTCTCAAGGGCAAGCCGACTACTTTGGGTGCCGCATCCGGTGCGATAGCCGGACTGGTGGCCATTACCCCGGCAGCGGGATTCGTCAGCCCGATTTCCGCTATAATCATCGGGCTTGGTGCCGGTGTTCTCTGTTACCTGGCGGTCCTGGCCAAGTCAAAACTGGGTTATGACGATGCCCTGGATGTCGTTGCTGTTCACGGTATTGGCGGTCTATGGGGTGCCCTGGCCACAGGTCTGTTCGCCTCCACGGCCTGGAACGCCGGCGGAGCGGACGGCCTTTTCCTGGGAAATCCCAAGCTCTTTTTCATCCAGGCCTACGGCGCTTTTGCCACTATTGCCTATTCAGTGGTCATTACCTTTATTATACTGAAGGTTGTTCAGGCCCTGGTCGGCTTGAGAGTCGATGAAGAGGCTGAAGAACGGGGGCTTGACTTGAATGAACACAGCGAGACAGGATACAATTTATAGATCATGTCCGGCTCATGCTCCCGTGGTGTCAATCGGACCGGGAATAACAGTTAACAGCAGACGAGGAGAACTGTCATGAAGAAAATAGAGGCTATAATCAAGCCTTTTAAGATGGATGACGTCAAAGAGGCCCTGAACAGCCAGGGCATCAAGGGAATGACCATCAGCGAAGTCAAGGGCTACGGCCGCCAGAAAGGGCACAAAGAGATTTACCGGGGGGCCGAATATGTGGTGGACTTCATCCCCAAGGTCAAGATAGAGCTGATCGTCGAGGCCGCCCAGGCCGATGAAATCGTGGAAACCATCCGCCAGGCTGCCAACACCGGCAAAATAGGCGACGGCAAGATCTTTGTCCTGCCGGTGGAAGAAGTGGTCAGGGTCCGTACCGGCGAAAAAGGACAGGAGGCCATTTAGCAGGTTGCTTTCTCTCTCCCCCGGGGATTCCTCCTTCCCGGTAAAGCGTTGAGCCCGTTATCTCGTCTGAGGTAACGGGCTCAACTTTTTGGGGGAGAGATTTATATGTACGATGCTTAGAGCATGCAGTACCTGGGTGAGGGTTTCTTGTTCTTCAGAATATCGTAGTAGGTCAGTATCCGGTTTACGTAGCGCACCGTTTCATTTCCCCTGGCATAGCCGTAGACGGTGTCCTTGTAGTATTCCTTGAGGGTGAGCAGGGGAAGGGTCTTCTCCAGGCTGGACCAGCGGTCGGGATCGAGCCCTTTTTTTACGGCGATCCGCCGGGCATCGCTGACGTGGCCGTAGCCTGTATTGTAACTGGCCAGGGCGAAAAGCAGTCTGTCCGGTCCTTCAATGTCGTCCCAGCGCTGATAGAGCTTGTAGAGGTAGCGGACTCCTGCCTCAATGCTCTGTTCCGGATCGAGGCGGTTTCTGATCCCCATCTCCCGGGCCGTGACCAGGGTGACCTGCATTAAACCTTTCACTCCGGTATAGCTCCTGGCCTGTGGATTGAGATGCGATTCCTGGTAGGCCATGGCCGCAATAAATTTCCAGTCCAGGCCGTATTTTCCGGCCTGGACCTTGATCTGGTCCGAATACTTGGGGAGTCTCGTTTCCAGCCTCCTGTGGAATCTTTTCAGGTCTACGTAATCAAAAATATGAACGTCGTTGTAATAGCGTTCGTAAATTTCCGCGTACCTGCCGTTTTCCTTGATCCTGGTGAGGAAGGTGTTGATCTTTGCCAGAAGCTCATGGTTTCCCTTCTTCACGGCCCAGCCCAGGGCCTCCTTCTCCTCTATGGGGAAAGCGACCTTGATGTCCGGATAATAGCGGCGGTTCAAAAGGGCTATATTGGAATCGGAGACGGTAATATCTATCAGCTCCTTGGCCACCCCCCTGATCAGTTCCTCGGTGGGGACATCGTTGTAGAGGACAATTTCCATATTGAGGTCGTTGTCGCGGTTGAGCTCCTCGAGCCGCCGCTGATAAGTCGTGCCCCGCCGGACATGAATCTTTTTGTTTTTAAGATCGTCAAGCTCCTGAATGGAGTTGTTGTTCCGGTGGACAACGATCTGCTGCTGAACGTCCAGATAGCCTTGGGAGAAATCGACTTGTTTCCGGCGATAGTCGCTGATGGTTACCCCTGCAGCCAGGAAATCACCCTGGTCGCTGTCGAGGATGTCAAACATGTCATTCCAGCCACAGGTCTCCACGACCAGGTCCACTCCCAGGTAATCGCTGAAGGCTCTGGCGATTTCGTATTCCAATCCCCGTGGTTGTTCACGGTAGATGTAGTAGCAGTTGGAATTATTTCTGGTGACAAGGCGCAGGACGCCGGAATCCAAGATCTGCTGGAGACGGCTTCGCTCTCCGGTGAAGCCGGTCGTCCCGGGAAGGATAATGAGAAGAGCCAGGAGAACGAGAAAAGCCGTTCTGCAGGCCCTTTTTGGAAGGAAAAGGGAGTCTTTCATAATTTATTCGCCAATTTTCACTCGTCAATTGGTACCTATTGTACCAGAAATCACCCCGGCGGTACAGTCGGTCATCCATTACATTTTTGTCGCTGCGGTTTCGGCAGCTGAAAATCACTTTTGAATTCAGTTTTATCAGTTTGGTAAGTTGTATTTGCAGATTCGATGCCATGAGGATGGATTAAGAAAAATTTTTAAGTAGGTGTGGTTAAAACTTAAAAAATTTAGCAAGTTGCTTTTCCGATTGCAGCTGCGCACAGTAATTGACTTCCTGTTTAAGAATGCCATTGTAAGGGGGAAATGGCCCAAATAGTTTGGCCAAATTCCTTTTTTATGGAATTGTGGGCTAAGAGGGGGCCAGTGAAGAATGGTCTGGTAGAGAATTATTTAATAGTTTCGCTGAGGTAAGAATAAAGACGGAATTTTTCCGAAATTTCGGACCACTTTTCCGAAATTTCGGAAAACATGAGGTTAAAAAATTGCGTTTCAATATTTATGAATTATAATAGCAAGTTATATTGTCCTATGGTTTCCAGACCAGGGAGCTGTAGAGCCAACCCGTTCTGTTGCTTTCATGTTCCACTTTGAGCCATTTCCCTTTATCTTCAAGGATGCGGAATGCCACACCTTCCTGGGCCTTGCAGAGGATGTCATATCCGGTTCCTGGCCCTTTGCGGATATTGACCATGGGAACTTTAACCACTGCAGTTGCTAATTCTCCGACCACGGAGTTGTGTATCCAGCCGGTCCTGGTCTTGTAATCGCTGACCTTAAAGAAATCACCCTGCTTGTCCTTCACCCGGAGAGGGTAGTGGCGGGGTATTCTCAGCATGATATTGTAACTGGAGTTCAGGTCTGGGTCGGTTCTAAGATTGCACGAGCTGCCTGTTACGGCAAGACCCGCGGCGAACACGCTTGCCGGCAGGAATAAAACAACTGCGGCCGCAGCGGTTATTTTCGTCCTGGTCATATCATCCTCCTGGTACTTTTTGTAGGTATTGGTCGTCCCTGAGCCTTTGCAGCCGCTCGAGATTGGCTTTGGCTCTGGGATAGAATACGGGATCGGACTCGAGCGCCTTTTTAAAGGCTCGCTCAGCTTTCCCCCAGTTTTTATTGATCATGTAAATGTAGCCGATATTGTTGTAGGCTCCGGCCTTGCCCATTGTCTCAACCAGCAGTTCGTAGGCCTCACCCTCCTGGCCGCTCAGGGCCAGGGCGGTGGCCAGGTTATTCCGGATGCGGCTGGTTTGGATGAGCAGGGTTATCAGGTCGCTGATTTCGGATACCCCAATGCATCGGACATATTTTCTAAATTTTTAACTTGAGGGTTAGCGGCTGTTGTTTCCAGATTGGCAGGGTGAAACTTCTCACTCAGGTCCCTGTTGATCTCTCTCAGCTCGTTGCTCCCCTCTGCCTGAAGTTCATGTCGACAGCAAATCCTGCTCCGTTACCATTCATTCTGGTATCGTAGGGGGGCAAACATTTTTTCCGGCAGGCCTGAAGAGGCAACTGGCAGGAAGATTGCCTGGATATCGGCAAATCCCGAACCCGAACCGGGAGCTGCGGTTTTACTATACGTCAAAGAACGACTTATTGTATCTCGTTATCGTGCCGGACTCCGGTATGTAGTGGAGAGGTGGAGGGGAGGCGGCATTTGTACCAGTTCTTTCCGATGGAGAAATCCGCTGCTGGTGGATAATAGTCCCGGGGGCAATGTATGAGAGGGGGGCTAAAACGATTGGTGTTAAAAAAGTTAATCAGCGGGTCATTTTTTAAGGTTTCTGGCAGCCATCGGAGATGGCGGCTCCATGTTAACTATCTGAAATAAGGTTAAAATTTATTTCATTTGATTGCGGTGGCATTTCTTTTGCTCAGAGGTCCTTATACGATCTGTCGACAGGATTATGATTAACTTTAATGTTTTCAACAAAAGAGGATCATTATGCGAAAACGAATTGCTTTGAGTGGCCTGCTGGTATGCTTCATGGTTTCATCCGTCAGCGGCGTGGCAATGGCCAAGGGGCCGAAGAAGGATAAGATCAGGGACATACCGCCCGGCCAGGCCAAGGCCGCCGGAGAAAGGGCGATCGGCAAGGGCCTCGTGAAAAACGGCAAGCTCCGGGATGGCAGGATCGATCTGGACCTGCCCGTTCAATCCAGAGAAAGGATTACAGGGCCGGCTGAAAAGGCAACCGGAGAAATTGGCTATATTGCCGGTAATCTCTTCAGGGAACTGGAATTCAACGCTCACGAAGAAAACGGGGACTGCCGGGTTTCCTGGAATGTCGAGGGAGAATGGGTGCTTTCCCTTGGAGATAATGAGACGGAAGGCCTGACTGAGGCCAATGACACCCACGGCATGACGGTCAGCAGCCAGGATGAAGACGGGGTGCTGACCGGCAGCGGCGGCTATCCGCCGGCCATGCCCTACAGCCAGGGTTGGGTCCTGGTCAGCAGCTACGTGGAAGGCGACGGGGTAAACCTTGAAATGGATTACAATGCCACTGATTACGGAGTCGTCCTCGAGGGTGCTCTCGATGGTAACGGCACCATGGCCGGAGAGTGGTGGTCCACCTCCAGCCACTCCGGCAACTGGACCTCCGTCTCCGGAGAAGCTGGCCGGCTGGTGGTAGACTGCGAAGGAAAAGGTGTGCTCTATTACAACGACGAGAGCGGCGGCTGGTACGATGTTGAGGTCCAGTACGTCAACGTGGATGGCGACACCGCCTGGTTTGCCGGTCCGGTTGTCTCGGCCAGCGATTCCGGCTGGACGAGCCAATGGTTCTTCGGCAAGGTGATGGACGGAGGTGAGCCTGCCGCCGGAGTCGACCAGGTCTGGGGCAGTTTCGTCACCATGGAAGAGGCGGAAACAGGGGTGGCAGAGATGCTGGATCCTTCAAATGGACCATTCCCGGTCGATATGGGCAATCTCCAGGTTCACATGTATTAATAGAAAGCTGATAACTGTTGATCTGCGCGGGCAGGGCCTATTCAGGTCCTGCCTTTTTTGCTTTCCCGAACCAGCCTGTCTGAAATTCGGTATCCTCGCCGTATTCCGGAATATAGGGCTTGAGATCCAGGAGAGGGGTACCGTCCAGGATGTCCAGGTTGACGACATGGATCAGGTTGCCTTCTATTTTTTCCAGGCCGACTATGGAGAGGCCGATGGGATTGGGGCGGTTGGGTGAGTGGGTGGCAAAGAGGCCGTGGCTTTCAGAGTCCATGGGCGGAGTGACTGCAAGCTTGAAGTCCTTGCTGCGGTGCAAATGGCAGAGCAGGATGAGATGGGAAAAGCCTTCCAGGTCTTTCAAGCCATCCCGGTATTCCTCCAGGATTTCCACCGTTCCCTTTATACCCGTGCCATCTGAGGGGCTGCGGGGAATGTTGTCGAATGTTGTCAAAGGAGTGTGTACGACGCCGATGGGTTTGTAGATTATCTCCATGTTATTTCACCTTGGTTTGGCCCGCGGCTGCGATCAGGTCAGGCCGAAATCCGCTCTCCCTGATAAGGCGGGTCAGTTCAGGGCTCAGGTTGTAGAAATTTTCCCACGAGATGATTTCGCATTTCAGCTTTTCGGGCTCGTTTCCTGGCATTGCGGTGCTTCCGGCAGAGTCTTGGGTTGTTGGTTTTCATGGTGCTTGATTAGAGTATATCAGAAAATAAAGCCGATGATGTATTTACCGGCCACGGCCAGCACGCAGAAGCAGAGAATCATTTTGATCAACCGGGCCGGCAGGTATTTCTGGCACCTGGCTCCGAGATACATGCCGCAGAAGCCGCCGATGCCGAAAAGAATACCCAGGTGCCAGTCGGGTGCCACTGACATCGAGGTGTAAAAAGGGGCCAGGAACTGGTAGATCAGGACTCCGGCCACCGATGTGATAAAGGTGCCCATCAGGGCGGCGCCGGCCACTGTATAGACCGGAAGGCGGAAAAAAGCGACAAAAACCGGGGCCACGATCGCCCCTCCGCCGATCCCGTAAATCCCGCCGACAATCCCGACCACCAGGCAGAGCAGAAAAACCCCCGGGACCGAAAAACCGTACCACTCGCCGTAAAATTTGAATTCGACCCTTCGCAGACTGAAGCACGTATCACTGACCGTGAATTCCGAATCACGGTCCGCGGCGGAAGCGGGACGGTCGGCTCGGTTATCCTCGGGGTGGAGAAGATCGGTGAGCAGCTTGATGCCGATATAGGTCAGAACCAGGCCGGCAAAAAATTTGAAGGTTGCCGGGTCCGGTAGATATTCCAGGCGCAGCCAGGCGCCGACCAGCACCCCGGGCAGGGTCCCGATGATCACCGCCCAGGTGAGGGGCCAGACCATGCGGCCTTCCCTGACGTAGCGCCAGACGCCTAAGGGAATGGCCACGATGTTGTAGAGCTGATTGGTGCCGCTGACCGAGGGGGCGGTGTAGTTAAGGACGCTCATCTGGAAGGGTAGCAGGATGAAGGCTCCGGAGACCCCGCTCATTGAGGTGAAAAAAGAAACGACAAAGGCGACCAAAGGTGGCAGGAAAACCCAGGTTTCCACGCCTGATATCGGGAAGGTGAGGTAAAGTTGATCCATGGCGCAGCAGAAAAAGTAGCGAAGAGGTCTTCGGTCCGGGCAACCAGCTTGCACAGGGCCTCAGCCTTGTATATCCTGTAGGCAGGAGGAGCGGCTCCCATCTTAAGACAAACACAATAGTAATGAAAGGAAAAAGAAAATGCCCGAGTTACCCGATGTCGCAGCTTTTGGCCGTACAGCCAGGGAGAACGGCCTGAACCGGACCATCGAATACGTCGATCTCCTGGAGACCTCGATAGCCGAGGGAGTGAGTGAAAAGACCCTGAATGACCAGCTCAAGGGCCATCAGTTCACTGATACCCGGCAGCATGGCAAACACCTTCTTCTAAGGACCACGGAAGGATGGCTGGCCCTGCATTTCGGGATGAGCGGCAGCCTGGCGCCCTGCGGCGGCAAGGATGACATGCCCCGCCACACCAGGATGCTCATCCGTTTCCAGAAGGACGCCCTGGCCTTCACCTCCCAGCGCAAACTGGGAAAGATAGAATGGACCCGCAATCCGGATGAATTCGTCAGGGAGAAGGGGCTTGGTCCCGATGCTTTGAGAGTCGACAAGAAGACGTTCATCGACAGGCTCAAGGACAGGAAGGGGATGGTCAAGACCGCCCTGATGAATCAGAAGGTCCTGGCCGGCATCGGCAATGAGTACAGCGACGAGATCCTCTATCAGGCCGGGATCCATCCCAAATCCAAGACCGGTGCCTTGACAAAAAATGACTGGGAGAAGATTTACCGGAAGGCCCATGACATCCTGCCCGAAGCTGAAGACCTGCTGGCCAAAGGTAAATCACTGCCCGAAGCTTGGCTTATCAGCCACCGGAAAAAGGGGGAGTCCTGCCCTTCCTGCGGTGGGGAGGTGAAAAAGGAGAAGATCGGCGGCAGGGGAGGTTTTCTCTGCCCCAAGTGCCAGAAACTCAAGGACTCCTGAGACCTTTTGCCGGGAAAGCTGCCGGTTTAGTTACAGTTCCGGTCGTAGTTCCTCATCAATGTCTATTTGGAAAATCACTTATCGCCCGCAGGGGCCGGACTCCTACGACTTCTAATTGGACTTATTTGACAGGTACTGATTTACCAGGCTCGTATAATCCGTAGGGAGCGGAACTCGCCTCGAGACGGCACATCCGGTCGCTCTGTTTTACTTCCGGACAGCTTGCTGAATAGGTCAGTGTCCTGCAGCGCTTGCCGCAGGTGCATCCGGTTACGAGGGCAAATGTCAAAATGATTCCCAGCAGTACAATTGGTTTTTTCATGGCTCATGCTCCTTTGTTGGTTAATTGAGGTTGAGTTCGTGTTCTGCATCTTTTTCCCGGAGCCGTTTTTCAAGCAGTCTGCCCAGGCGGCGGGCCTCTTCGAGCTTATCCTCCTGCCTGTCGAGGCTGGGGGTCAGTTCAGGGGTGATCTGGGCGCCTTCCCCGTACATCATCCGCACCGCTCCTGTGCTGCAAGTTTCGCCGTAGCCGCAGGTGAAGCAGGCGGCAGCTCCCTGGGCCTGTACCGTTCCGACGTGGTTCATCTGGTAATAGGGCAGCAGTCGTTCGATCAGATCGCCCGGGATCCCGGGCTGCAGGGTCCCGGTACTGACCACCACGGCTTCCTTGCCGCTGAGAAGTCTTCCCTCCGACATGTGCCGGAACTGACAGAATCTTTCCAGGAAGCAGTGGCTCAAGCCGCTCAGATTGGAAAAGAAGTTGGGGGCGCCGATCACCAGGCCATCCGCTTCCAGAAGCTTGGAACGCAGGGGCGCCATATCGTCCTTGATTTTGCAGACGTTGTCTTTGACGCAGGCCAGGCAGGCCTTGCAGGGGCCGATCTTTTTTCCGGCCAGGGAGATGAACTCGGTTTCGCATTCCGCTGCACCCAGGACGGTCTGGACCAGTTTATCAGTGGTGTTGCCACGTCGGGGGCTGCCTGAGATTCCTAGGATTTTCATATGATTCCCTCTCTTTTGCTGTACCGACTGATCGGTACAATTTTCCGTAAAATATTACTCCTTGAGTAAGCCTTCAAGGGCAAGAAGGCAGTCCTCTACATCGGTTTCACTTTTACTTACCCGGATCATCATGATCCAGCCCTCGAGGAGGGCGACCACGGTCCTGGCCAGAAGCGGCGGGGCCATGGAGCCGGGCAGAAGGCCTTGTGCTTTGGCTTCCGCAATTTTATTTTCATAGGCGGTGGTCCAGGTAGAAAAGACTTCCCTGATGATCGAGGCGAATTTCCGGTTGCTGTCGCTCATTTCCAGGGCGGTATTGCCGAAAAGGCAGCCGCCGGTGAAATTTTTTTCCTCCAGGATTTTCAGGACAGATTCGGCGGAATTGAGAATTTCCTCCAGGGGATTTTCACCGTCGAGGGATTCTTCGATAAACTCCGCAAATTCCCGGGCGGCATCGTCGAGCACCGCCAGCCCCAGCTCCTCCTTGCTGGCAAAATGATAGTAGAGGTTGCCTTTTTTTACCCCGGTAGCCTCGATGATCGAGCTGATGCTGGTGGCGTAGTATCCCTGGGAAACCAGGAGCTCCCTGGTTTTTTTCAGGATACGTTGCCGGGTCTGTTCGCCTTTGTTTTTCTGAACCATTGTTTGCCTGTCTGTTATTTACCGACCGTTTGGTACAAAAAAATAACTGCCGGCTGGCCTGTTGTCAATGAAAAAATGAAACAGGGGCTCACTCGAGCAGCTGCCGAAATTCCGCAAACTCCCGGCGCAGAACGCTCAGTTCTTCCTTCAGCCGGTCGACTTCCTGTTCCAGTCCGGCTATCCTCTCCCGGTCGCTGGAGCGGGAAACAAACACAGCCTCGGCTTCCGGCTCGGATTCTTCCGCCATCCTGGCTTCCCCCGCCAGCAGATGGGCATATCTCGCTTCCTTGCGGCCCGGCTGTTTGGGGAGCCTGGTCACCATATCCAGCTCCGCCAGGCTTTCCAGGACCCTTTCCACCTCGCCAAGCTCCTCGAATCTGCGGAGGCGCTCCGATCTGCCCCGCAGCTCCCCTATGGTCTGGGGTCCTCTGAGAAGGAGGAGGCAGAGGAGGGCGGCCTGCCTGATTGACAGGTCGTTGATCTTGATGAAGTTTTCGCTGTACTTGGCCACCCGGCCGGCGTGGCTCTGGACGACAAGGCGCTTCTCCTTGAGCGAGGCTAGCGCCTGGAGCACGGTTTCTTCATCATAGGAGACGACCGGATCGCGGTTGGACTTCTGGTTGCAGGCATTGGTCAGGGCGTTGAGCGAGAGGGGATAATGATCCGGCGTGGCCATCTCCTTTTCCATCAGGCTGCCAAGAACCCGTATCTCTTCATCATTTAGTATATAGTCCATGGTTTTCTCCTTGTCGGAATAATGGGAATGAAAAGTGGTGTATCCTCTGCCCCTGTAGTCAGGAGGCCGCCATGTAACGCCTGCTGACCTGCGCCTGCATTTCCTCCAGGGACTTGAAAGCAGGGACGGTGTCGCGCCTGAGAAGCAGCCAGGAGATGTCGCTGAGAATTTTGTAGACCGGCCGGAAGTCATCCAGCAGCTCGCGGTTCGACAACTGCTGGTTGTTCCTCGTCTTCCGTACTTTGTTGAATATGGTCTTCAGGGATCTCTCCCCATCCAGATATCTGAAGATATCAGCGGTATATTTACCCGGCTGAAACTGCATGGAGATCTGATCCGGGCTTTGCAAAGTTATCTTTTTGCCGGGATTGCTGGCCAGGGCTGCGGCCAGGTCCCGGGGGGTATTTCTGAGGAAGAAGGGAACATTGTCGAGATCATCCGGCGACGCTTTTGTACCGGTATGACGTGAAAGGTAGAAACTGTGGCGCTGGATGAGACCGGAGAGCAGCTCTCCAATGGCCTGCTGCCTGGGCAGAGGGAATTGATGTATTTTCTCCAGCAGTTCCCGATCGCTGATAAAGGTTCCCGGATCGTAGCCGATCGGACTCTCAAATTTCGGGCCGATGAACTCGATCAGGTTGAAACCGCAGCTCTCGATCCAGTCGTAGAGCTCCAGGACTTCGAAGCCGTGATCCCTGGAATGGAGGAACAGGTCGTAGATCCCGATGTCGCCGTACTCCTCGATCTCGCTTTTCCACTCCTGTTCGCAGCGCTTATAGAGATTGGAGGGCGGCAGGCTGTTCAGCACCGTCCTGGTGTTGCCCACCTTTTTCTGCATGTCGGCTTCATCATCATTGATCAGGCGCATCAACTTCTGCATCTGGTAGACGGGGGTCCTTGCATGTCTGCCGTAAACCATGAGGCCCAGGGCCCCGTCCTCGGCCAGGACCGATCCCAATGCCCGGAGTCCGGCGTGATGGTCTTCCAGGTGGTGGAGGACGCCGACACAATTGATGTAGTCAAAGGTTCCGAGATCGAGGTCCGGCAGGTTGAGAAGGGAACCGTGGATCCAGGTGATGTTTTCCAGGCCCCGGACAGCCGCCCGCTTCCGGGCGACCTCCATGCTCCGGCTGCTGATGTCCAGATAGACAATTTCAGCCTTGTCCTGGTGGCGGAGCTGTTCTCCAAGGAAAATGGCGGCGCTGCCCGTACCCCCTCCGGCCACCAGGGCCCGGAAGCCGCTGAAGTCCTTTCTGCCCTGGAAGCAGTAATGATTTATTTTGCCGAGGAAGGCGTCCTGGGTGTAGATCAGGCGGTTTTTTTCGTCTTCGGGCTCGCGGTAGGGATAGGGATAGTTTTCATACTGCCGTCGTACCGTATTATCGGGGTGTTCCATAGGCTGCTGTTTGGGTTTTCGATAAAGTGAACTGCCGGACTCCCTGAGTTTACCCGAAAGAGGCTGGGGCTGTAAAGTTCAACTCATCCCGGCAGGCGGGATTTATATATACGATGTTTCGGCCTCCTTTCAGGGGGCTTCCTGAAGCCTCCCGCCGGTAGGGACGAGCCTGCGTCTCTCAGCCGGGGAAACTCCGGTTATTGAGTTGACACTTTACCGTTATTTCATTAAGAAGAGGGCATCATTTTTTCAAACAACGAAAATCAGATCTCTTTGATCTGCACAAATAAGGTGGATTTGCATGGAAGCTCTTGTGGAAAAGGCCGGTCTGGGCGACATCCTCGCCAGGGTCAAGGCAGGCGACCGGCTGACCCGGGAAGACGGGCTCAGGTTGTACGACTCCCCGGACCTGCTTGCGGTTGGATACCTGGCCAACCTGGTCAGGGAGCGGCTGAACGGGGATTTTGCCTACTTTAATTACAATCAGCATATCAACTATTCCAATATCTGTACCAACCTCTGCAGCTTCTGCGCCTTCGGCCGCGACAAGAACGCCGAGGACGCCTACCAGATGACGCCTGAGGACGTGCGCTTCAAGGTGATCGAGCGCCTCGATCAGCCCATTACCGAGATCCACATGGTCGGCGGGATTCATCCTGATTTGGAGTTCGACTATTACCTGGATATCCTCCGGGCCATCAAGTCGGCCAGGCCAGAAGTCCATATCAAGGCCTTCACCTGCGTGGAGATCGCCCACCTGGCCACGGTGGCGGGCAAGTCTATCGAGGAGACCCTGAAACTCCTGATGGAGGCTGGACTGGGCTCCCTGCCAGGCGGCGGGGCCGAGGTGTTCAGTCCCCGGATCAGAAAAAAGACCTGCGACAAGAAATTATCCGGGGAAGGCTGGCTCGAGGTGGCCAAGACCGCTCACCGCCTCGGCTTGAAATCAAACGCCACCATGCTGTACGGCCATATCGAAACAGCCGGGGAGAAGATCGACCACCTGGCTGCCCTCCGGGAGGCCCAGGATGAAACCGGCGGCTTTCAAACTTTCATTCCCCTGGCCTTTCATCCCGCCAATACCGGGATGGCTGACCTGAGTCAGAGCACGGGAGTCGAGGACCTGAAGAATATTGCGGTCTCCAGGATTTTTCTGGACAATTTCCCGCATATCAAGGCCTACTGGATAATGTTGGGGCCCAAGCTGGCCCAAGTGGCTCTCTCTTTTGGAGCAGATGATATCGACGGAACGGTTACCGAGGAGAAGGTTACCCACATGGCCGGCGCCGAGACCGAGCAGGCCATGACCCAGGAGGAGCTGATCCGCCTGATCCGCGAGGCCGGCCGGATTCCGGTCCAGCGTGATACGCTCTACAGGGAGCTGGCACGATATTGATCTTGTGACCGCCGCCTCCAGTGGTGAACGCGGCGATGTCTCTGCCGATCTGTAAATGGCTATATGCCTGTCCAATAAGATAAGTAACGATTTCTGTTCGTTTTCTTTGCTTGCTCAAAGAAAACGAACCAAAAGAAAGAGCACCCAGTCACTTGTCTCACTGATGGCGGGATGCCCTTCGCTCCTCGAATCTGCCGGGAGTTTGAAAACTCATCCCGCCCGGCGGGATTCAGACAGTTCAAACTCCTTTACCGGCAGTTTCTGTGGTGCTCGGCTGCCTGACAACGGAAGCAACCAACGATCAACGACAGACCACTAACAATCAACCACCAACAACTAACAGCTAAGAGCTAACAGCTCAAAACTAAAAGCTCAAAGCCAACCGCTCAAAAACATGAATGAACTATCCGAAAAAATATAC
>JBEPXR010000028.1:0-13557 GCA_041641775.1 Desulfobia sp.
GGAAGAGGGAGGGCTTTCAGGCAATCAAGATCCATGGTCGATCCTGGCCCAGGATTTTGGCTACCTTCGGGGTAACAAGGCAGTCTCCGAACCCTTTTCCGGTGAGTATGGAGATGGTCCGACCAGTAAAGAATGTGAAAAATTCATGGTCGATGGAGTTTCGGCCGCCATGGAATATCATGCCGCTCGCAGGCAGTATGAGGAGGAGATCGGTCTGTATGATTTCCTGAAGACTTACCTGAAAGGAAGACAAATTACTGACGAACTCAAAGAGAGCTACGGCCGGGCCTTGATAGAACAGGGCAGGCTGCAGGAAGGTCTTGAAATTTTAATGGAAATTCTGGCTGGGAACGGTAGGCAGCAGGTTGACAGTCTGACTCTGAGACGGGAGACCGTAGGCTATCTCATCGCTCTTGGTGACTTTGACCGGGCCAGGCTGCAAATGGAACAGATTAAGCAGATCAGCCGATTCTGCAGTGATCTGGGGAGAATGGGAAAAGATTACGAAGAGTTGCTTGAAAAATCGTCTGAATATGAATTGAAACTTTACGGTAACGCTCTTTACAGCTGGCTTGTCAGCAGCAGGCGGGAGATTCCGGCGACTCTCAGAAACAATGTGGCTGAACTGAAGCGGCAGGCTCCGCAGTCCGAGGCGGCAAAATTGACTGTCACTCTCCTGGAGCAGGCTGAAAAAAGAGTGGAGAAATATGTTTACCGTGAACTCAGCCGTGCCGTTGAACTTGTTAAAAGCAATGATTTCAGACAGGCTTTTGACATTGTCGACCACTTGAGCAGATCTTCTCTTCCGCCGGAGGTCATGCAGAAGGTAAGGGCAACGGAAACCGCTATCCGGAAAAAACAGACCCTGGACGAATCCCGCCAGAAAGAATTAGAAGAGGAAGCTCTAGAAGTCCGCTGGGAAAAGGCGATGAACCAACTGGATCGCAAAGAATACGATCAGGCCCTGGCAGGCTTCCGTTCACTTCTGGATACCGAGTACCGGAAGCAGGCCAAGGGAAAGATAAGAGAGGCTATTCGTCTTGCTGCTGCAGCCAAACGACAGAAAGCTGCCGAACTGTTTATCAAGGCCCGTGGAGCTGGAGATGTAGAAAAGAAAGTTGACTTTCTTCAGCAATCAAGAAGGCTTCTGCTGGAGATCCAGAATAAATATCCGGAAGCGGCAATCATCGATAAGGTTAAGCAGAATCTCGATGTAGTTGAAGCTGCTCTGAGCGAGATAGATCCTCTTCTGCTGGAAAAAGATAATGAAGATGGTGTGGAGTTTTCTACTGAGAGACCTTCAGGAGGAAGCCCGGATTTGTTTGAATAGGTCTGTTGCCGGGAAAGGCAAATAAATTATATAAAATTTAAGAACTTAAAAGCCGTTTCCTGGCTTTGTAGTACCCCGAAGGAGCAATAGGGAGATATGAGCCGGATAGAGGAAGTCCTCGCCCTTGTTAACCAGATCCCACCCTTCCCCAAGGTGGCCCGCCGAGTTATCGAACTGCTCGAAGACCCTGATGTCAATGCAGATCATCTTGCCGATGTAATCCAGTACGATCAAATTATTACCGCCGATATTCTAAAAATGTGCAACGCAGCCTATTTCGGTCTACCCCACAAACTGACTTCAATTCATGAGGCGGTGGTCATGCTCGGTCATGACTCCCTTAAGGATCTTGTCATGGTTGGAGCCAGCGTCGGTTTCTATAAAGGCGAAGCAGGAGGGGGGTATGAACTTGAGGAGGGTGAACTCTGGAAGCACTCTGTTGCTGTGGCTCTGATGGCAAAACTTCTGGGGCGATATGTGCGGAATATCGATCCGGGGAGCGCCTTTACTGTCGGCCTTCTCCACGATATCGGTAAAAAGTTTCTAAGCGCCTTTGTTCACGATGACTTTGAGAGAATTATGGCGGAGGTGGGAGGAAGTGGAGCCAGTTTTGTCGAGGCCGAGCATGCGGTGGTAGGTATCGATCATGCCGAGCTCGGGGCTATGATATTGGAGAAATGGGAGTTTACTCCTTTACAGGTTGAAGCCGTCAGGAAGCATCATTCTTTAACGGCCTTTGAAGGCAAACCTTTAACTGCCCTTACAGCCTTAAGCGACAGCCTGATCAAGAATATTGGCCTTGGAGAGGTCGGAACTGCTCCTGAAGTGCGGGAAGATATTTCAGCAAGTCTTGGAATCAGCCAGGAGAAGGTGCAGTCTTGTGTCTCTGAACTTGTCCCGGAAATGGATAAAGCCAGAGAAGTGGTTAATATGTAGATTCCAGATCAAGCAATCTTCTTTTGATTGCATTGCCACCTGCAAAACCTCCCAAGCCGTTTTTGGCCGTGACCCTGTGGCAGGGGATTATGAGAGCCAGTGGATTGGCATTGCAGGCCTGACCAACCGCCCGCGCCAGAGAACGATTCCCCAGTGTACCGGCGAGATCGCCATAGGATTTCGTTTCACCATAGGAGATAGTGGTTATAAGTTCCCAGACCCGATGCTGCAAGGCAGTCCCTTTCTTGAAAAAGGGGTTATTCCATGGGGGCGATAATGGTTCATGATTGGTGCTTAATATCTTTTTTAAATTTTTTTCATTAAAATTTTTTACAACTACTTTCAGATCATGGGCAGGGAAATATTTTTTTACAAAAAATAGGGCCCGCTCGTGTTTTTTCTGGTCAAAGGAGAGGTGGATCAGCTGGTCGTTGTGTAATATTTCGTAAAAACAGAATGTTATGTTTTCAGGCATGGTCCATTATGTTCCTTTCAAGGTGTCTGACAGTCACGAGTTTTTTCCACGAAAACGCCCTTTTTCAGCTCAACAATGGAATATTGTTGTGTTTTTCTGTTTACTTCTGAAATAATTATATTATGAATCATATAGTATGAATGTGATAAATGGAAGGGGAGCTTCATCCATATTTTACGTTTATAGGGCATGACTTTTGCTTGATAAATCGGTGTACATTGAACAGGTCACATTGACAGGATAATAAGTAACAGATTTTATTAATAAGGAGGGAGGGATGCCCAAGCCGAAACATGTTGCGTTTATGCCTCTGTTTATGGTGATTTTCACCATGATTTTCGTGAGCGCAGCAAGGTCTGCCGACATTTCCGTAATTTCCACGGTAGCCAAACAGCGTCCGGAAGGACAATCCAGCAAAGGTACTTCCGGCAGCCGTGAAGCCCTCTTTGTTATTGCTCCTGATCCAGACAATAAGATAAGAACCGGAGAGGGGGCCGGCACCCTGTCAGCCTCTTCCGCTCTTCCTTCCCTGACCAGGAAGATTTCCGCTAAATCGGCCATTATCCAGGACGGTATCAGCGGCAAGGTCCTCTACGCCCATAATCCTGACCTGGAAAGGCAGCCGGCCAGCACCATTAAAGTGCTCACCGGTTTGCTCACCCTTGAAAATTTAAATGACAAGGACTGGGTCTATACCAGCAGCAGGGCGGCAAGAATGCCCAGATCCAAGATCTATCTCAACAGGGGCAAATCTTATTATGCCAGGGATCTGGTGGAAAGTCTGCTCATTTCATCGGCTAATGACGCCGGAGTGGCACTGGGAGAAAAAATTGCCGGGTCTGAGTGGAGTTTTGCCAGAATGATGACAGAAAAAGCGCGAGAGTTGGGAGCCTGTAACACGATCTGCAAATCAGCGACCGGACTCACCCGTTCCGGGCAGAAATCCACGGTGCGTGATCTGGCAACCATCTTTGACAAGGCTATGGAAGATCCTGATTTTGCTGATATTATCGGGAAGAGGAAGTCGTACACCAGCTTCGGGAAATTGCTCAGAAACCATAATAAAGCCCTGTGGAGGATAGAAGGTGCCGTAGCCGGGAAAACAGGATATACGAATGCTGCCAGGCAAACTTATGTCGGTCAGTTTAAGAGGGGCGACAGAGAAATTATTGTCGCCATTATGGGTAGTGAATCCATGTGGCATGATATAAGCAGACTGGTGGAAGCTGGATTCAGTATCTGGGGGGATGAACTCGCTCCTGCACCCGCTCCCGCCGTCTTGGTTTCCAATAAAAAACAGAAGCCCTCAAAATCCGTGGAAGACTCCACAGAAAAGGCCATTGCCAGACTAGCTTCCGAATTGCGCAGAGAAGCATCCTCCTCCGTAATTTCCGGGAGTAAAAAGTACCCTTACATGTGATTGAAAATCATGGGTTAGTAGATCTGATCCAGGAAGAAAAGGATGCCCTGCGAAAAGACCTTTCCTTCTTGTTCCCCTGCCTGAAGGAGCCCGGAAAGATTGCCCAGCAGCTCCGCCGTATTCCCTTCTATCGCCGGGCCGAACAGGTATTCGTCTCACCTGGCAGCGAGTTGAGTCAGGTCAGGATCAACTGCCTGCTGGACGGAAAAAGACTCATCACACCTGGTCCGGCACTCAAAGACGGTTTCTATGAATTCCATCCCTATTCTATAGATTTTACAGATCTCGAATATGCCGTCTCTCTTAAGGGGCTCAAGAAGTTCGGTAAAGTTGTGGATCTGTCCAGAAAGCTGTCGGTGGATCTTTTTCTGACAGAAGGGCTTGCATTGGACGGAAGGGGAGGGCGGCTGGGAGATGGTAATGGCTTTTTCGACCTGGCTTTTGCGCTCCTGGTCCAGTCGTGTCCCGGAAATGCTGCAAGCCGGGTGGGCATGATCTGCAACGAGGAACAGGTTCTTACATCGAGGCCGATTCCACAAGCTCCGTGGGATGTGACGACGAATTTCTGCCTCAGTTCCGCAGGCTGGCACAGTTTTGTCTCCGACGATGACGGCCCTCCGCGGATCAGGGAGGCCGGGCCGATTTATTGGCATCGATTGTCTGAAGATAGAATCAGAAAGGTGACCCCCTTATGGAAAATATGGAAAAACAGGAGCTGACCCAGCACCTTAAAGAGTTGAGGACCAGCCTGGTCCATTCCCTTATTGCTGTGGGAATTGCTTTTGCGATTTCGTACTCTTTTATAGAGGAAATAGGGCAATGGTTTTTAGCTCCACTCTACGAGGTCCTGCCGGCAGATTCCAGCCTTATTTTCATATCCTATCAGGAAGCCTTTTTTTTTATCTAAAATTAGCGCTTGTCACCGGAATAGTGTTAGCCAGCCCGGTGATCTTCTGGAAGTTCTGGTCCTTTGTGGCTCCGGGACTGTACAGCCATGAAAAAAAGATCATTCTACCGTTTTCCATCATTTCAACCCTCTGCTTTTTAGGCGGAGGGGCCTTTGCTTACTATATTGTCTTCCCGCCCGCCTTCCATTTTCTGATGGGCTACTCCGATGAATATCTGAGTGCCCTGCCCACGATCAAGGAATATTTCTCACTGGCCTTGAGACTGCTCATCGGTTTCGGAATAATTTTTGAGATGCCTGTAGCGATGGTGCTGCTGGCCAGACTTGGTATTGTCTCCTGCCGTTCGCTTCATAAGAATCGCAAATATGGAGTGGTAATAGCTTTTCTCGTCGCAGCGGTCGCCACGCCCACATCAGACGTAGTAAATCAACTACTCATGGCTCTTCCCTTGATTCTGCTCTATGAAATCAGTATAGTTGCGGTCTGGCTTTTTGGTGGAAAACATATTAGTGAATCCGAATCCTGAATACTTGGACCTTGCTACTATCATACAGTATCATAATTATTCTTTCGTACCTGGCCGGTTCCATTCCCTTTGGACTGCTGCTCGGTAGATTTGCCGGAGTAGATATACGAAAGGCCGGCAGTGGCAATATTGGAGCCACCAACGCCGGCCGGCTGCTTGGCAGAAGACTTGGCGCCCTTACCCTCATTCTTGACATTGGCAAAGGATACCTGCCCATGCTGGCCCTTCATCACTGGGGAGTTCCAGCTGAGATCGTAATGGCAGCCGGTCTGGTCGCCTTTCTTGGGCATCTTTTCCCGCTTTATCTTGGTTTCAGGGGGGGGAAGGGGGTGGCTACGGCTCTCGGGGTTTTTCTTTTCCTCGACTGGGGCGCAATCCTTCTCTCCTTAGTCGCATTCGGGCTTATGGTGGCAGTGACCGGATTCGTATCCGCCGGATCTCTTGCCGCTTCCCTGACCATGGTCCTGCTGTTGCTGGCATTTCATGGTTTCGGCAATTATTTCTTGCTTGGAGCGGTCATTGCCCTGTTGATCTGGTGGAAACACCGCGCCAATATTGAACGTATAATCCGGGGGGAGGAAAAAAGCTGGAAGAAAAAGGTCGGGCGATGAATAAAAAGGAGTGGCAGAAGATAAGTGAAGCCGGAAAGCTCCTCGGTTTGAGGGAAGAGGCCACCCTGGCAGAGATAAAAGAAGCGTATCGTCGGAAAGCCAAGAAAAATCATCCTGACCTGGTGAACGGGGAGGGGCGGCAGCAGAATCGGTCCATGCAGGAAATAACCGCCGCCTACCAGACCCTGCTGGCCTACTGCACAAATTATAGCTTTCCCCTTGTCCGGCCGGAGAACGATGAGGAGGTTGACCCCGAAGACTGGTGGATGGACCGGTTCGGTCAGGATCCCCTTTGGGGCAGGGACCGGGAGTGAGGGGCTTCCTGTTCCCGGACCCTTATTATCCCTATTTTTTCCTTCTTCTGAATCTGGATCCTGCCAGCCCAGCCAGTCCTGTCCCGAAAAGGACCATGGTTGCCGGCTCGGGTATGGGCTCACTGTTAATAGTGAAGCTGCCGCCGTTGACGATGATCTGTCCTTCACTGCCGGTAAAGGAGGAGGCGACCGTGAGATTGAAGCCATTCAGGTCGAGAGAGCTGCCGCCACCGGCAAAACTCAGGTTGTTTACCAACAGATCGTCATACAGTATCAAATCCAGGGAGTCTTCGACGAATAATCCCCCCAGCTCCATTCCCCCGTAAAATTCGAAAGAGGCTCCTCCGTCTCCCTCATCGTCCGAGGTTCCCAGCATGGAGATCTGTACGGAACCCAGGTCATCCAGATAGTAATCCGGATTGAAAACGAAGTCATCTCCGATCAGAAACTGAGCGGCACCACTTATATTGACGGTTCCGCCGCGCAGTTCGAAATCGCCGCCTATGTCGAGAATCGGATCGGTTCCGATCAAGGCGCTGTCATTGAGCAGAAGGTCGCCCGCCTCATTGTAGTGACCACCATTCAGTATCAGGGAGCTGTTGGTGTATTCACTGGTGTTGCCGGTGACGTTGACCACCGAGTTGGTCTGCTCAAATACCCCTCCATTTTCAGCGGTCAGGGTTTCAGTGGTCAGGGTGCTTCCGGTCAGCTCCAACCTGCTCCCTGAGTTCAGGATCCGAACTTCCTTGATCTTCATTGTACTGTGGTCTGCCGTAACCTCGCCTCCGGTGTTTACCCCGAGTAACTGACCGGTGCCGCCGGCAGAAGCAAGATCAAGGGTGGAGGCAGTCATTTCAAACAGGCCGCCGTCTCTGGTCCAGACAGTTCCCCGGTTGTTGGTGTCTCCCAGGTTCTGGTGCGAAATATCGGCCTCGCTCAGGGTAAGGGTTCCTCCCTGGTTGATAAACAGTTCATCGCCCAAAGCAAGAGAGCCCCGGGTCTGGCTCATTGAAGCATTCTCAATAGCGGAGCCTTCCTGGAGGGTGAAGTCGGAGTCGATGGCGGTTAGCGAGGCCTTGTCTATGATGCTTGCCTGGTAGGCATTGACGTTGGAATTGCTGATATTGACCAGAGAGGAGTCACCGGTGCCCAGACCCACCCCGAACCGGTTGCCGATATTGAGAATCGAGCCGCTGACCGTAAGCTCATTGGTGCCGGCCAGGCCGAATTCGTTGGTATTGATTGTGGAGCCACCGGATATGCTCAGGCTGGAAGTATCGTGCAGATTCAGATTGTTGGTTGCCAAGGTGGTTGCTTCCAGCTCCGCCAGCGAGTTGTCATAAAAAGTGGTGTGGCCGCCGGTGGTCAGGGAGGAGGAGGTAAGACTGGTGGTGCTGTCCCGGCCGGAAAAATCCCCTGCCACGTTAATGCTGCTGCCGCTGGCTGTAAACCCTGCGTTGGCAGTAACGGTGTCAGCGGTCACACTGGTGTCACTCAGGCTGATTTCGCCACTGTCTTCGGAGATCAGCAGGCCGGTGTCCAGGCTGCCCCGGGTCTGCTGGTAAAGGGAGCCCGGATTTTCTGCGACGACCACGCCGGCGGTTACGCTGCTGTCGACTGCAGCTGCCTGTCCTCCGGATCTGACCCCGAAACGTTGCTCCGTTCCGCCCCCGGCGGTTAAATCAACGGTGGCAGCGTCAAGATCAAGTCGGCCGTTTTCGGAAACCCAGAGATTGCCCCTGTTGTCAGTATCACCCAGATCGTTGTGCTGGAGTGTGCCGCTGTTCATGGTGTAGTGGCCGTCTGGCCCGGTAATGCCCATGCCGTCGCCGAAGGTGAGGGTTCCACGGGTCTGGCTCATTGTAGCATCGGTGAGGTCCAGGGAGTCCCGGAAGGAGAGGTCGGAGTCGGTAACCGTGGTTGTTGAACTGGCCCCGATTCTGGCGAAGAGGGCCTCTAGGCTTGAGCCGCTGATAGTGATAGAGGAAGAATCGCCAGTGCCCAGACCCACTCCGAACCTGCCACTCGTATTAATGGTGGAGTCGGCTACCGTAAGCTCATTGGTGCCGGCCAGGCCGAATTCGTTGGTATTGATTGTGGAGCCACCGGATATGCTCAGACTGGAAGCATGATAGAGATTCAGTAAACGTCCGTCTATATTCAGCTCGCTGTCCACGGCGTCCAGATGAGAATTCTCGAAAAGGGTGACACTCCCTCCCCTGTCGTCGGACCAGCCCAGGACATTCAGGGTGTCCTGGTTAAGAGCGACCTCACCCAGGTCGCGGAGAATGAGATCGCCCCCTACCTTGATTGTGCCCTGGTACTGCTCTGTTCCAAGAGTACCGGCCCCGATCTGATCGGCATCGAGCAGACCGCCGTCTTCCAAGAGCAGGTTGCCGTAATTGGTGAGTCCTTCGACTCCGACATTGAGGGTACCCCCATGGAGGGTGCCGATGCCATCATCTCCGTTGGAATTCGTCTTGATGGTAATCCAGTCTGTGGTCTGACCATCCAGAGGCTGTTCCGCAGGAGGCGGGGCGACTATGAACACGGCCCTGGCACCAGCGGGAGACAATCCGTCATTTACCAGAAAAATCAGCCCGGCAACAGCAGCAATTCTGGCTAACAACTTAACATAGTACTTTTTTCTCATCTCATCCCTCCTTTTTCATTTTGCTGGAAATGTTCTATTCGTAAGTCATTTAAGGATGTTGTGGAATGTGGTTCCCCCATATTTCTTAAAATTTTTTTGATTTGCAAGAAACGTACCCGGTAAATGAGGGTAGACATTTTTGAGTTAATGTTTTGAAATGACAGCTATTATTTCAACGGATATTCGAGGGATATATTCCGGGAGATGTACCTATGGGAGAGAGATTTCCGTTTTTACGGAAATGAGTGCTTGCCAAATGTGGGGTGAGGAATAAAAAAAACCGCTTTATGTGAGAGTTGTTTATCGAGGACGCAGGATAAAATTTTCCGTATTTTCGGAAAAGGAAGGGCCTGATTTCCAGCCTGATGTACAATAAAATCAGACTGGTATGAGTCTGAGATTTGAAAGCTAAGAGAGGTATTGTGGTGGAAAGTGAAATAGGGAGAAGGGGGATAAGCAGAAGGGGAGGAGGCAGTATCGAAGAATTTCAGCACTGGAAGTTCCTTGCAACCTCCAGTGCTGAAAAAAAACAGAGAAAGTGCGATCTAAAGATCCAGTCTTTCCTGATTGATCCTGATCTCACTCTTTTGCATCATGTAATCAAGCCAGGAGTTGATAATCTGATCTCTTTTGGCGCGAAGCATTTCATTGCGGTATTTTTCCTTCTCTTCCTTGATCTGATCAGGAACCGGTTTTCTCACTTCCTTCAGGTGGATCACGTAATAAGAATCACCTGTCCTGATTGCTTTTTCGGGATAAGGTTTTTCTTCGGTCAGGGAGAAGGCTTCAGAAATAATCGGTGCAGGAAGGTTACCATTCCTCTCGTTCCTTGAAAAGAACTTTGAGTCGGAAAGCTCGACACCCTCCGTTTCCTCTATAGCGGCTTTCAACCCGCCACTTCCATCCCTGGCCTTTTCCAGGATTTCCCGAGCCTCTTTCTCGGCCAGATCCGAAGCCAGATTCTTTCGCAGATCCTCTTTAACTTCATCTTTCACTCGTGCAAGGTCTGGGATATGGGGTTCGCGGCGTTCTTTCACATAGATGATGAAGTAGCCATCTTCTCCTTCTATGATTGAGCTCAGTTCCCCTTCATTGAGCTGAAATACTTTATTGAGGACACGCTGATTGTCAGCTATGAGTCCAGGTGGCGCAGTAATGGAGAAAAAATCAGTTTTTTCCGGTACCACTCCACTGGCATCGGCATAGGCCGACAGGCTTCCTGCTTTGATGATTTGTTCATAGGCCTCATTGGCCCGGGCAAAGGCGATTCTTTCTGCCTCGTTGCGGCGCAGCTTTTCCTCGATCTCGTCCCTGACTTCTGCAAGAGGTTCGGTGCGGGCGGGCATCACTTCCCGCAATTTGATAATGTGGAAGCCGAAACGCGTTCTGACGATATCGCTGATCTCCCCTTCTGTCATGTTGAACACTGCTTCTTCAAAGGGCTTGACCATCTGCCCACGGGGAAAAGAGCCGAGATCCCCTCCTTGGGGGGCGGACAACTGATCCTCTGAATATTGACGGGCCAGTTCGGCAAAATCCTCACCTTCTCTGGCCCGGGCAAGAATATCTTCCATCTTTCGGCGTTTTTCTTCTATATTTTCTGCCTCCGGCTCAGCCTCGATAAGGATATGGCTTGCTCGTCTTTTTTCTGGAATAGAGTAGTCTTCCTGGTGCTTGGCATAATAGTCCGCGATCATCTGTTCGGTTATCTCGGCTGATCCGGCTGTGCTGTTTCCACTGAAGTAAAGATAGTGAAGCTTGACTTCAGGTCTGGTTTTATACCTATTCTGGTTTTCCTCGAAGTACCGTTCTATTTCTGCTTCACTGATATCGACCTGGTCCATGTAGTCGTTTGTCTGTACAGCAACATAGCCGATCTTTCGTTCGCTGAGGTAGAAGTTCAGCAGGTCATCAAGTTCGCGGGGCGTAAGGCCACTGAAATTCTGGATGTGAAAGGCCACCTTATTGGCCAGGATGTCGGTTCGCATGCTCTTTTCAAATTTGGAGGGGGTCAGGCCGGCATTTTTCAAGACTTCCTCGTAGCGCATCCTGTCGAAAGCTCCGTTAACCTGAAACACCTCCATGTTTTCGATGGTTTTCTGCACCTCGAGATCGCTGATGTGTATTCCCATCTGCCTGCCGCCTTGCTGGAGCAGGGTCTTCTGGATCAGTTGATTGAGCACCTGTCTTTCCAGGTCAAGCTGTTCACGCAAGGCTTCAGGGATGCTTCCTCCGAATTGCTGCCGGTATCGGTCCAGGGTCTGTTCATAGGTTTGTTGAAAGGTGGCATAGGTTACGGGCTCACCATTTATCGTGGCTACATCGTTGCGGCCCGGACCCTGATTGACTCCAACGCCCCAGAACATGAATACGACAATAATGGCTACCACGGTCGCCTGGATATATGGGGATTGCGCCTTCCGGCGTAAGAGGGCAAGCATGAAGAAGACTCCTTTATTGATTGCGCGTTCGGAATACGGCCTCTTGAACTTCCAGTTATATAACCTGTTTATTTCAATGAAGCAAGGTTATAGCCGCTGGATAAATTAATCTGCAGAGGAACAGCCAGTTCTATGACTGATTCCATTTTGTCCCTGATCAGAATTCCGGTTTCATCGAGTTCCCGTTCCGGTACTTCAAAAATCAGCTCATCATGGACTTGGAGGAGCATTCGGGCGGCCAGGGTATGTTCCCTGAGGGCCTGGTCGGTATTTATGGCGGCCAGCTTAATGATGTCAGCGGCTGTACCCTGGATGGGAGTGTTCAGGGCAGTGCGTTCGGCGAATTCCCTTCTGTTGCGGTTGCTGTTGTTGATTTCCGGCAGATTGCGCCTGCGGTGAAGCAGGGTCGTTACATAACCCTGATTTCTGGCCTTTTCCGTGATTTCTTCCATAAACCTTCTGATCCCGGGATAAACCTCGAAATAGCGGTTTATAAACGTTTCCGCCTCCTTCCGGCTCAGCCCGAGTTGTTCCGACAGTCCGTAAGGGCTCATGCCGTATACGATTCCGAAGTTAATGGACTTGGCAACCCTCCTCATGCTCGGGGTGATGAGGGCCGCATTCACCCGGAAGATTTCCGCGGCAGTCTGGTTGTGTATGTCCCGTCCCTGGCGGAAGGCTTCCAGGAGAGCCTCGTCCTGGCTGTAATGAGCCAGGACCCTGAGGTCTATCTGGGAGTAATCGGCGGCAAGAAAGATATAGTCCTCCTGGGCCACGAAGGCCTCCCTGATTCGCTGTCCCTGTTCACCGCGAATCGGGAGATTCTGGAGGTTGGGATTGCTGCTGCTCAAGCGGCCGGTAGCTGTGATGGTCTGATTAAAAGAACAGTGAATGCGGCCGGTTTGAGGATGAATTAAGGTGTAGAGCTTATCGACGTATGTTGACTTGAGCTTGCTGAGCGTCCGGTAGGAGAGAATCGTTCCGGGCAGTTCGTGATAGGCGGCAAGTTTCTCCAGGACCTTGATATCGGTAGAAAATCCCGTCTTGGTCTTCCTGCCGTAAGGCAGCTCCAGGACGTTGAACAGAATATGGCCCAGCTGTTTAGGCGAATTGATGTTGAATTCTTCTCCGGCAAGCAGGTAAATTCTCTGCTGGAGCTTTTTCATTTCCTTATCAAATTCATCGGAAAGTTCCCTGAGGATTACAGGATCGACTTTGATTCCGACTTCTTCCATAGTGGCAAGTATGGGTATCAGGGGAGTTTCCAGGTTGGCAAAGAGGTCCTCGAGGCCAGCTTCTTTCAATCTTGGTTCAAAATATTGCCACAGTGCCAGGGTTGCAATTACATCTTCACAGGCATACCAACAGGCTTTTTCGGGATCGGTATAGATAAAGGCGTTTTCTCTTTTATCGCCTCCGGTCACTTCCTGGAAAGAGGTGAGTCTCAGGTTGAGCAGGGAACTGGCCAGGTCGTCGAGCTTGTGACTTCTCCGGGAAGGCTCCAGAAGGTAGGAGGCGATCATGGTATCGAACAGCGGTCCTTCCAGTCTAATTCCCTGTCGATGGAGTACCTTATAGTCGAACTTGATATTATGTCCCATTTTGATGACCTCTGGATCACTGAGAAGCGGCTGGAGTCTTTCCAGCACCAGATCCAGTGGGAGCTGACCCGGGCAGAGGGTTTGTTCTTCGGTTTGATGACAGATCGGGATATACCAGGCCTGCGGGCACTCCCGGTTTGATTTTTCTTCTGGCAGAGCCAGGGAAATACCTGCCAGCTCGGCTTTCAGGGCATCGAGGGAGCTCGTTTCTGTGTCAATGACTATTACTGGTTGATCCCTCAACAGATTGACCAGTTCTTCAAGGTCATCCACTGTGTGGATTATTATAAAATTATCGGTTTCCAACGAGGAAGTGGAAGCCATCTCCTTTAAATAGGCATC
>JBEPXR010000029.1:0-13354 GCA_041641775.1 Desulfobia sp.
GATTGTTCCTCTTCCGGAGAATGAGGATCCTGACAGTTTTATCCGGAGCGTGGGCAGAAAAAGCTTTGAGGAAAAGATCAAAGAAGCTCCCTCTCTGCCGGAGTTCGTCTTTGCTTCCCTGGTCCGGCAACACGGGTTTAGTCTGGAAGGAAAAAACAGGATAGTCGAAAGCCTGACCCCTCTTATCAGGGCAATAGGCAACAACCAGATGCAGCGCTCGCTTTTTATCTCCCATTTCAGCGATAAACTCGGTTTGAGTACTGAGGAAATGCAGCAACGGCTGTCAGAGGGGGGGGCTTCGGAGGAATTTCGAATGAAAAGGGATGACGCTGATGCCGAATTACCCCTCCAGGAGAGGCAGGTGCTGGAATTTCTTCTGGTCTATCCGGATGTCCTGCCCCGTCTGCAGGATGCCGGAATGAGACAGGTATGCTGTAACCGGATATTTCTCGATATCGTCGATAAGCTGGAGAGGCTCGACGGTGACTCTGATTCTCCGGAAGTCCTGCTGGATCATCTGGATGATTCGAGCCGTTCCCTGGTATCCCGGCTTTTGATCAGTGCACCATGCTATCCTGAGGAGAGTAAGGAAAGTATGGTCTGTGACATGGAGCAGTGGCTGCGGAAAAAGATCAGGAAAGTTCATAACGAGCGGTTGATAACCCGAATAAGCGAGGCCCAGCAGAAAGGCGATGAAATTCTCCTTCTCCAACTGCTGGAAGAAAAGAAGAAAATTGATGAAAACGGAACAGGTCTCGCCTGTTCTTTTTAGCCGCATCCGGAGGTCCGTTTGACCGGTTGCGGGCGGTGTTTCACGAGCTCAAAGAAGACTCAGGAAGCCGGGTGAGACGTTTTGCCGGATTCGGCACTCACCTTTATTAAACGGAAACTGACAAGAGGACTGATAAGCATGAAGAAAATCGACGAAGATCTCGAGGAAAACCTGCGGTTAGTAGAACCTGAAGAAAATGATGATGTTGAAAATGACTCACTGTCCCATGCCCCTTCTCCGGGTAATGAGGCCAACCCCATGCTCACCTATTTGCAGGAAATGGGGAGAATTTCGCTGCTTTCTTCAAAGGAGGAAGTGGAATGGGCCAGGAAGATGGAGGAAGGGCACAAACAGGTTCAGAATGCGGTGTTGGCTGTTCCCGCAGCTATAACGAAGCTCCATTCGATAGCGGAGCAACTCGATAATGGGAGCTGCCGGATAACCGATCTGCTGCATGGACTGGATAAGGCGGATAACAAGGGCAATGACGAAATAAAGAGTAAATTTATCAAGAAGGTACAGGAGGCGGAACGGATCCACCAGGAAAGGGCGGCCTTTCAGAAAGATCTTAAAAAACCTTCGACCACCAAAGATTCGGCGGTGATGTCCATGGTGCGGATCGAGCGAAGTACCCATGCCATCATCTCCCTGTTTCAGGATATGCTCATCAGTCGAAAGTATCTTGACGATATGGCAAAAGAGGTAAAGGCGATTGGAAGTAAGTTTGCAGCAGCATCCAAGAGCAGAGAGGAGAAACTTGAGACCAGGAAGGGCAATAAAGATGTTCTCTCCGACCTGGAAGATGTCTACCAGATAGACCGGGAAAATATCGAAAACATAGTTGCCACCATAGAAAGGGGGGATGAGATAGCCGGCGAGGCCAAGAACAAGCTGATTCAGGCTAATCTGCGTCTGGTGGTGAGCATGGCGAAAAAGTACACCAATAGAGGGCTCAGCCTGCTTGATCTGATCCAGGAAGGCAACATCGGTTTGATGAGGGCAGTGGAAAAATTTGAATACAGAAGAGGTTTTAAATTCAGCACTTATGCCACTTGGTGGATAAGGCAGGCAATTAACCGGGCCCTGGCCGACCAGGGCCGCACGATCCGCATGCCCGTGCACATGGTTGACACCATCAATCAGCTCATCAAGCACTCCAAGGACTTTGCCAGGGAAAACGGCAGAGATCCTTCTCTGGAAGAGCTTTCTGAAATGCTGGATATTGATAAGGCCAAGATCCAGAATATTCTCACTGTTTCCAAGGATCCAGTTTCTCTGAATGTCCCTATAAAAAGCGATGAGAGCAGTTTCCTTGGTGATTTGCTGGTTGACGAGGATTCTCCATCACCTTCAGAAGCCTCCGAGAAAAAAGCTCTGGAGGACGGGATCAAACAGGCTCTCAAGCTGCTTGATCCCAGAGAGGAAAGTATCCTGAAGCAGCGTTTCGGCATTGAAACCACAAGGGACCTCACGCTGGCCGAGGTCGGAAAGAATTTCTCCGTTACCCGGGAGCGAATCCGCCAGATCGAAGTAAAGGCTATTCAAAAACTCAGGCATCCAAATCGGAAAAAACAGCTGGAGAGTTTTGCAGAGGATGAGTGACCTGATAGACCGGCTTTCACTCTATCTTGTCCCAGGTCTTGGCAGCCGTAGTTGGCAGAAACTCCTCAGTGTTTACAATGAACCTTCAAGGGCTTTAGGCGCCCCCTTAGATGAACTAAAGCGGCATCTCCCGGGTGTTGATAAAAAGGTTCTGGAAGCCATCCACCATCGTAAAAGTCGCGAGGCGGCCGAAGTCGAACTGGAGAAGGCTTCCAGGGCCGATATCAGCATAATTCCCCTGGGCGATCCGCTCTACCCCGAGTATCTCGGTCAAATTTTTGATCCCCCACCAATTCTTTATCTGAAAGGTGATCCTTCCCTTCTGAACACCGAAGGTATCGGGGTGGTTGGTGCCCGCAGGGCCTCGGTGTATGGGCAGCGGATCGCGGCAGATCTTGCCAAGAGGCTCTCTCTCAGTGATCTGACAATAATCAGTGGTATGGCCCTGGGGATAGATACCTCGGCCCATGAAGGAGCTTTGAACGGTTCCGGCCAAACCATCGCCGTTCTTGGCTGTGGCGTTGATGTTGTCTATCCCGGGCAGAATCGCCGCCTGTATGAAAAGATCGCGGAACGCGGTGCGGTTATCAGTGAATATCCTTTGGGCACTAAGCCGGAGCCTTTTCGGTTTCCCGCCCGTAACCGGATAATCAGCGGGATGTCTCTGGGGGTCATGGTGGTTGAAGCCGCCAGGAAATCCGGTTCCCTGATTACAGCAGAGTATGCCCTGGAACATGGGCGGGAGGTTTTTGCCGTTCCCGGAAGGATTGACTCCCGTAACAGTGAAGGTACTCATCGTCTGGTCAAGGAAGGGGCCAAGCTGGTGCACACCGTAAGTGATATTCTGGAGGAACTTTCTTTCGGTAAAGAATCAGTTGACGGAACTGATCAAAACGAGTTTATTCCTTCCTCAATGTCAGAGGACCGGAGATCTCCAGCCGGTCTATCTCCGGAAGAAGAACGTCTCTTCTCCCTTCTTGATGTTTACCCACAGAGTTTTGAAGAAATCATTGGAAAAAGCGGCCTTACGGCTGCCCGGCTTAATGAGCTGCTCCTTATCCTTGAATTGAAAGAAATAGTTGAAATTTTGCCTGGGAAAATGATACAACGGCTAACTGTTTAAGTAGTCGGAAGCTTGTCTAATTCAGGACCCGCCACCAGTCATTCCAGCAATCAAGAAAGTTATGTCCAAGTCATTAATCATAGTTGAATCTCCGGCCAAAGCCAGAACTCTCCAGAAATATCTGGGCAAGAGTTATGAAGTCAAGGCTTCCGTGGGCCACATCCGTGATCTCCCCAACAAAGAGATGGGAGTGGATATCGAGCACGGCTTTCAGCCGAATTACACAACCATCCCGGGGAAAGGCAAGATCATATCCGAAATGAAGAGCGCGGCCAAGAAGGCCGAAGCCGTCTATCTAGCCCCTGATCCGGATCGGGAAGGAGAAGCGATCGCCTGGCATATAGCTGAGGCTATCAAGCCTGCCCAGGGCAATATCCACCGGGTCCTTTTTCACGAGCTCACCAAAAAGGCGATCATGGAGGCCCTTAAAAATGCCACTGAGATCGATCAGGATAAGTTCGAAGCCCAGCAGGCCAGAAGAATTCTCGACAGGTTGGTGGGGTATCAGATCTCCCCTCTCTTATGGGAGAAGGTGCGAAGGGGCCTCAGCGCGGGAAGAGTTCAGTCGGTCGCAGTCAGAATGGTGTGCGACCGGGAACAGGAAATAGAAATTTTTCAACCTGTCGAATACTGGTCCATAACCGCTGAACTCGAGGGAAGCACTCCCCCTGCATTCCAGGCTCAGCTTGATAAGAGAGCGGGAAAAAAAATTGACAAGAAAAAGAAGCGGATTGAAAACGAAGAGGCTGCCCAGCACCTGGTTAAAGAGATTGAATCTGCTGATCTCAAAGTGGGGGAGGTTAATAAAAAAGAAAAGAGGCGCAATCCCCAACCCCCATTTATAACGAGTACCATGCAGATAGAGGCAAGTAACAAAATGCGTTTTTCTGCTAAGAAAACCATGACCCTGGCTCAGAGGCTCTATGAAGGAGTGGAGATAGGATCGGAAGGACTCAGCGGACTTATAACCTATATGAGGACTGATTCCACCAGGATAAGTGATGAAGCCTTGAATCAGGCCAGGGGGCATATCAGCGAAAAATGGGGAGATAAATTTTTACCCCCCAGGCCAAGAAGATTTAAAACCAAGAGTTCTGCTCAGGACGCCCATGAAGCCATTCGCCCTACAGATGTCAGCAGGACACCTGAGAAGATGGCCCCTTTCCTGGATAAAGACATGCACAGCCTCTATACCCTTATCTGGCAGCGTTTCGTGGCCAGTCAAATGGCACCGGCCGTCTTTGACCAGACCACGATCGGCGTTGAAGCCGGGGAACACTCTTTGAAGGCTGTGGGCAGTATACTGCGCTTTCCAGGTTATTTGAGCCTCTACCAGGATTCCGCCAAGACTGAGAGTGACAAGGAGGAACGGCTCCCAGATCTGGCTGAAGGTGAGTCTGTAAATCTTCTTAAACTGGAGCCAAAACAGCATTTCACTCAACCACCTCCCCGGTACACCGAGGCTTCTCTGGTCAAGGCCCTGGAAGAAAACGGTGTCGGCAGACCATCCACCTATGCCTCTATTCTCTCCACAATTCAGGAAAAAGAGTATGTGGAACTCAAGGAGAGAAAGTTTTTTCCAACCGATCTCGGCAAGGTGGTCAATGAACTCCTGGTCAATCATTTTCCGGAAATAATGGATGTGGAATTCACAGCCTCCATGGAGGATAAACTGGATGATGTCGAAGAGGGAGAAATGGACTGGCAGGAGTTGCTTAAAAATTTTTATACCCCTTTTCGGCAGACTCTGGAGAAAGCCAGGAATGAGATGAAGTCCGTGAAGGGCAAGGCGGTCCCCACTGACATCACATGTCGGGAATGCGGGGGAACTATGGTTATCAAATGGGGAAAGATGGGAGAATTCCTGGCCTGTGATCAGTATCCGGATTGTCGGAACACCTGTGATTTCAAGCGCGATGAAGATGGCAGGATAATTGCTGAGGAAAAAGAGAAGGAAGAAGAATCCGAGGAGATCTGCGAAAAATGCGGCCGGAACTTGGTATATAAAAAAGGCCGTTATGGCAGATTTCTGGCGTGTTCCGGTTATCCGGAATGTAAAAATATACGCTCTGAAAGAACCGGTGTACATTGCCCGGAGGAAAATTGCCCAGGGGAATTAGTAAAAAAAGTTTCCAAAAAGGGAAAAATATTTTATGCTTGTGATCAATATCCCAAGTGTTCCTATGCCCTGTGGGATAAGCCTGTAAATGAGAGGTGTCCCGAGTGCGGTTCGCCGTTTCTCATTGAGAGAGAAACCAAGAAACAGGGGCGGCACGTCAAGTGTCCTGACAAGAAGTGCGGTTACTCCAGGCAGCTGGAGTAACAGGCCATGCCTTCCAGGCCGATAATGGCTATGGGGGTTAAAAAAGGAGGTTGTGCTATGATATCCGGTGTGAAAAATTCTCTTTTGGCTCTTCGGGCTTTTCAGACCAAGCAGGATTCAATAGCCAATAATGTGGCCAATGTGAATACCGACGGCTATAAGAAAACCGAAGTCGTCATTGAGGAGGGGGCGAGCAATTCGGTCAGGGCCCGAGCTGAAAAGGTTGATACCCAGGGAGCCCTCATCGGCAGAGAGACCGGACAGGGAAGGGAGCTGGTGGAAACCTCCAATGTGAAATTAAGCGATGAGCTGACCGAAGCTCTGCTTAATAAGCGCTATTTTGAGGCCAATGTCAAGATGATTGAACAGGCCGACGAGATGACCGGGACTCTTCTGGATATAGTCAGTTAAGGGTAGATTCCGGCTCGGAGAACCGTATCTTTCCGTCCATGATGGTCATTACCGCCTTGCCCTTCATTTTCCACCCGAGAAAAGGGGAGTTCCTGCTTTTGGAGACCATCATGCTTTGCTGGTAGGTAAACTCCAGATCGGGATCTATGACAGTCAGATCAGCAACGCCGCCAGCTTCCAGGCGGCCCCCGCTGCCTACCTTTAGAATGCGTGAAGGATTGAGGGACATTAACTCGACCATTCGAAGGGGGGTGAGAATGTCTGCTCTAACCAGGTTCAAGGTAAGGGGAACTGCTGTTTCAAGCCCTATAATGCCATTAGCGGCTTCCTCAAACTCGAGATTCTTCTCCAGGGAACTGTGGGGAGCATGATCAGAAGCGATTGCGTCCAGGGTGCCGTCTCTCAAGGCCGCGCGGACTGCCTCTCTGTCCCTGATATTGCGCAGAGGAGGATTCATCTTGGCATTGGTGTCGTACTCTGCTACTGCTTCTTCCGTCAAGCTGAAGTAATGAGGTGCTGTTTCAGCCGTCACCCTTACACCTCTGTCTTTTGCCCTCCTTATTAAATCAATGGCTTCCCTGGTAGAGATATGAGCCAGGTGGATCGGCCGGTTGAGATATTCAGCCAGGGCGATGTCGCGATAGACCATAATGCTTTCAGCAACCGAGGGAATACCGCGGAGTCCCATTCCGGTTGAGAGGGGACCCTCGTTCATGGCGCCGTTGGCGCTGAGCGAGGACTCTTCGGCATGGGAAATAATCAGGGCGTCGTAGTTGGCTCCGTATTCGAGAGCACGTCGCATGAGGAGACTGCTGCCCACGGGATGTCCGTCATCTGAAAATGCCACCACCCCGGCTTCTTTCATTTCCCCGAAAGGGGCCAGAGATTCGCCAAGACTGTTCTTGCTTATTGCCCCCACCGGATAGACCCTGGCCGGACAGTTCCTGGCTTTGTCGAGAATGAGGGAGGTAACCGCTTCTGAATCGTTAACCGGTCTGGTATTGGGCATGCAGCAGACGGACGTAAAGCCCCCTGCTGCCGCGGCCCAGGTTCCGCTTTCTATGGTTTCCTTGTATTCTTCTCCGGGTTCCCGAAGATGAACATGCATGTCGATAAGTCCGGCCGTCAACCATTTGCCGTTCAGGTCAATTTGTTGACAGTTTTCTGGTGTTTCCAGATACCCCTGGAAATTAATAGCTTCAATCTTGCCATTGTCTATCAGAAGATCCCCTTTCTGATCCAATCCATTCAGGGGATCGATAATCCGACCGTTGCGCAAGAGGATTCTTTCACTATTTCCCATAATATTGAAACCTTATCAAGATAGATAACGTTATTTTACCCTTCTCCGCCCATAACCAGGTAGAGGAGGGCCATGCGGACTGCAACTCCGTTGGTAACCTGGTCAAGTATGACCGATCTGTGTCCGTCAGCAAGGTCGGAATCCAGTTCAATCCCGCGATTTATCGGCCCGGGATGCATTATGATGACGTCTGGTTTGGCCAGGGTCAGTGTTTTTTCATTGATGCCGAAAAAATGGGCATATTCCCGCCAGGAGGGAATTAGGGAGTCAAATTGCCTTTCTTTCTGAATACGAAGGGCGATTATAACGTCTGCGTCCTTTACAGCCTCTTCTATAGTGTAACAGACGGTTGCTCCTAATGATTCGACTCCCCAGGGCATAAAGGTCGCCGGTCCACTGACATGGACATCAGCTCCCATTTTGTTGAAGCCGAGTATGTTGGAGTGGGCAACCCTGCTGTGTCCGATGTCCCCGATAATGGCAACTTTGAGGCCCGCTATCGTTCCCTTTTTTTCCTGAACGGTCATCAAGTCCAACAGGGCTTGAGAAGGATGTTCATGGCAGCCGTCTCCTGCATTGATCACTGCTGCTTTGGTATGACGGGAGGCCAGAAGTGGGGTGCCGGAACGGGAATGGCGGATAATGATGACGTCGGGATTCATGGCGTTGAGGTTTTTAACGGTGTCAACCAGGGTCTCGCCTTTGACGGTGCTGCTGCTCGAAGCCGAGATATTGAAGGTATCGCCGCTCATCCTTTTCCCGGCAAGCTCGAAGGAAAGTCTTGTGCGGGTGCTGGGTTCAAAGAACAGGTTGATTATGGTTTTACCCCGCAGGGTAGGGACCTTCTTGATGGGTCGGCTGGAAATTTCCTTGAAAGACTGGGCAGTGCCAAGAATGAAGCTGACATCATCCGCAGACAGGTCTGCAACTGTCAGGATATGCCTGTGTCGGAATTGATAATCGTTGTTCGGAGTTTGGGTAAACATTACAGCCTTCCTGTATTTCCTAACTGCATAGGTAAAATCAACTTCAAAGGCAGGACCTTATATTTGTACATTGGCTCGGTGGCGCTCGTCCAGAGCTGGCGGGGAGGTCTAAAAAATTTAACCGCGACTTATAATTTTTGCTGGTAAACTCCCTCCTCTAATGGATGGTATCACCTATACGGGACCAACGGGGACTAAATTTATCACTGTTCCAGGACCAGTAGAGGATGAAGGCTTTTCCTTTTACTTCCTCGTACTCCACAAATCCCCAGAACCGGCTGTCGTGGCTGTTGTCGCGATTATCACCCATCACGAACAAAGACTTTTCGGGCACGGTAACCGGGCCGTAATTATCACGGGGGGAAAGGCGGCCGGGAATAACCCGGGAGTCAAGAAAGACAGCTGAATCAACTCTGAAAGGCTTGCCGTTGAGATAAACTTTTTTATCTTTAATCTCTATTTGATCACCCGGAAGACCAATGACTCTTTTGATAAAGTCCTTGGAAGGATCAACCGGGTATTCGAAGACAATGACATCTTTTCGTTCGGGCTGGCTGACGGATATCCAGAGTGCACCATTGAGGGGATTTTTTATTCCGTAAATAAATTTATTGACCAGAAGGTGGTCTCCGATCTTCAAGGTCGGAAGCATGGAGCCGGAAGGAATTTTAAATGCCTGCACGATAAAGGTTCTAATGAAAAGAGCCAGGATAAGGGCTATGGCAATAGCCTCAACGTATTCCCTGATAATTGACTTTTTCTTTTCGTTTTTTGACAAAAAAAACTCCTTTGGAACAGTTGTTGCAGTATCTATCGTACTAAAAAGGTGACTATCTTTTAAACCATAATTGAGGATTAAACAAGCAAATTTCAACTGTCTGGGGGCGGTGTTGTTGGGGAGAACACCGAAGACGAGCTCCCTCGACGGCAGGACCTGCAAAACGGTTTGCTACAACATGTAGTGGTTTTAAAATCGGAGTAAGCCCTTGATGCTGGGTTAGTGCGAAATGGGCCTTTTTGTGGCTCTTTTTTCAAAAAAATTAGACAGTTATCTTTTGATTGGCTATAATTGTAATGAATTGAAACAGGGTAAAAAAATTACAATCAATAAAAATAATTTTACTGTAAAAAGTTAAGGATATGAACTCCAAACCATCAAAACCTAATAAACAGCAATTTATTGTAGCCTTGGATATCGGTTCATACAGCATCAAGGTCTGCGAACTCAAGAGAAGTGGCAAAGGCTTGAAGCTCAGCAAGCTGGGAAGCGCCATTTTGCCGGAAGGGGTTGTAATTGATGGTGAAGTCCAGGACAGTCAAGCGGTTACCGGTATCATAAGGAATCTGTTTAAGAATTTGAAGATCAAGAACAAAAAAGCCGGATTCTCGATATCCGGATACTCCGTGATCCTGAAGAGGATTAACCTTACAGTAATGAGTGATCAGGATCTGGATAATCATATATATTCAGAAGCAGAACAGTACATTCCCTTTGATGTTTCCGAAGTATATCTTGACTACCAAAATATCAGTAATGTCTCCACCAAGGAAGGGCAGCTGGATATAATGCTGGTGGCAGCCAGAAAGGAAGTGGTTGACTCCTATTTAGATATTTTGCAGGAAGCTGGTCTGAAGACAGTTTTGGTGGATGTGGACGCCTTTGCCCTGGAAAACAGTTATGAAATCAATTCGACGCCCGAGGATAATGTGGTACTGGTCGATATAGGGGCTTCCACCATGAATATTAATATCGTCTCAGAGGGCACTTCTCTTTATGCCAGAGACGCTTCGATCGGCAGCAGCCTGATAAGCGAACAGATTCAGGAGCGGTGTGGCGTAAACCTGGAAGACGCTGAATCCATTAAAATAGGAGTGAAAGCTCCTCCAGAAGGATCTGAAGGGGATGTGCAGGAAATCTTTGCCGATGTTTCCAGAGAATGGCTCAAGGAAATTCAGAAGGCCATTGATTTTCACGGAACCAATCATCCGGATAGCTCTTTAAATAAAATAGTTTTGAGCGGCGGGGGATCGAAAATTGAAGAACTGGATACCTTCTTCAACAAAGAAACCGGTCTTCCGGTGGAATATTTTGATCCCTTCGCCAAAATTCAATTCGATGACAAAAAAATTGACCCGGAATATTTAAAAGTTGTGGGACCGGAAATGGCGATAGCCATGGGAATGGCTTCAAGGCCTTCTCCTTTGTAGAGAAAATTAAGAAAGCGGCATTGAAATAGAGGGCGCCGGTAGACGATTCCGCGCTCTGTACTTAATAATTCTTAGAGAAGAACTATAAAGATGATCTATATCAATCTGTTACCGATAAGAGATATGCAGCGGAAAGCCCGAAACCGAAAAGGAGTCGGTCTATTTTTTCTATCTCTGGTCGCTGTAGCAGCAGTGCTTGTCGTGGTGGCTTTCAACCTGAACAGCAGGATTGGGGATCTCGACACGGATATTGCCCAGCTTGAGGCGGAGAAGCAAAAATATATCAATATATTACAGGAAATTAAAAAATTAAAGCAGGATAAGAAGAGGTTGACCGTCAAGATAGAGGCCATAAAGACCCTGAAAAGCAAATCGCAGGTGCCGGTGCACATGCTGGATACCATTGCCCGCGCAGTGTCGAGTCCGGCAGACAGCCTGTGGCTGAGAAGCCTCAGGCAGGACGGTTCTACCCTGGCTCTCAGCGGCGTAGCCATGGATAATACCAGGCTCGCCGACTTCATGGACGATCTTACCGCTTCGCCTTACTTTACCCGGGCCGATCTTGGGCAGTCTTCGATGGAAAGAGTTGCAGGTCGTAATCTGAAATCTTTTAAACTGACCCTGTCAATCAATAACCCTAAAGGCGGCCAGGGAGGGGGTAAAAAGAAATGAGCTCCGGTATCAGCAAATATAAAGAGCAGGCAAACTCCTTCATAGATGAGAAAATCACCCCCATGGGGTCATCCAAGAAGGCCGGCATCTGGCTGGTGGCCCTGCTGATTCCCTGCGTGGCATTCTACTTTCTCTACTATACCTCCAAGACGGAGGAGATTGCCAAGCTGGAAGAGCGGAAAGCCAATCTGACCAGGGAGATTACCAGAGTAAAAATTGCCTCAAAAAAGATCAAGCAGCACCGAACCGAAATGAAAGAAGTACAGACCATGTTTACCATGGCGGCTAAACTGCTCCCGGAAAAACAGGAAATTCCTTCTCTTTTAACCAGTATATCAGAAATAGGTCGGGCCTCTGGACTTGATTTCAACTCTTTTGTTCCCAAGGGCGAAAATAAAAAACAGTTTTATGCTGAAATCCCGGTGGATATAAAAGTACAATGTTCCTACCATGATGTGGGTGTGTTTCTGGATAAGATCAGCAATCTCGACCGAATAGTTACCGTATCCAATCTCAGTATGGGGTCACCCAAGAGGGAAAGCGAAGAAATGCGGCTGAACACCGGTTTCCGGTTAATTACCTACAGATTTCTGGATACGTCCAGGAAAAGGGCTTCCAGGAAAAAATAAACCTACAGGAAAAGCATTATCCTGAATCCTATAACCATATTCGAAAACAGAATTATGCCATTCGTAGTCAAGGGTTCCAGACAATATATGAGATATTTCCTGTGCCTGGTCGTTCTGCTCTTTATCACGGCTCCGGCACCATGCCCAGCTGTGACGGCTGAAAAGTCTCCCCCCAATGGAGATCCAGGAAAAAGCGGAGACTTTTCCGAACGGGTTCAGGAATTCGTCAAGTTTTTAGAGGAAACTTCCGAGGATTTTACATATCAGCGGCAGAACAGACCCGATCCGTTCATGCCTTTTATTCCTCGGAAGCCCGTAGCTGTTGAAAAGAAAAAGATAGATAAAGACGAGTTGAAAGGCCTGCGGAAGTATGAACCTGGTCAGCTCTCCGTGGTAGCCATTATGACTCCAAGTAACGCTGAGGCGAGAGCCATGGTCCAGAATGCCTCGGGCGAAGGATTTGTGATCAAGCCCGGCACTAAAATAGGCAGGTATGGGGTTGTCGAAAGTATTTCCGATAACGTTGTCAAGATTGAAGAGAAATATGAGATGACCACCGGTGAGTTTCAAACCCAGACTGTTAAAATGCTTCTCAAAAAAGAGGGGGAAGAATAACGATGACCCTTAGGACACTCTTATTGATCGTTTTTGTAAGCTCCAGTACGTTTATATGTCCGAATCAGGCACTATCAGCGCAGGGAGAAGGTTTCTACACCGTAGAAGATATTGTCTGGAAAAAAGGAGAGGATCACTGGGTTTACACGATAAAAGGCAACCAGATCCCCGCCTATACCCGGTATGAACTCTTTTCACCCCACAGGCTGCGCCTTGATATCGCTGAAGGGGCAGTTTCTGAAGAGCTTGAACTGCCGCTCCAACTTGAGGAAGGTCCGGTTGGGACGATCCGAGGCAAGGCTGTTGCAGACGAAGAGGTAAATATTTCCAGGCTCGAGTTCCTGTTGGAAGAAAACAGTGAATACATTGTCCAGGGCAAGGGCAATGATATTCTCATTAAGGTAGCTTCACGGACAGAGGGGGAAAGGAAAGCGGAGAAGGCCGGAAAAGGAAAAGAAGGGGAAAAACATATCTCGGCCGTCAATTTCCACAGCAGGGACGACGGTCTTCTGATTGAAATAGACGCCGGATCACCGATTCATTCCTTAGAGGCCACGGAAATTGCCGTCGGTCAGGATAGCCCCCCCAGATTGATGATAGATATAGACACTGTCGGAACAGAACGGTTGGCTCTCGAAGCTCCGGAAAATGCGCCTGTTTCCGGGGTGAAGGCCGAGCCCTACGAGAAAGGTAGCCGGCTGTGGCTGGAC
>JBEPXR010000030.1:0-13320 GCA_041641775.1 Desulfobia sp.
TGCCCCACCTGGGTCTATCCCCTGTTTTTGCTAAATCGAGTTTCTGTTCTTATTCTTTTTATGCTCGGGAAAGGCAGGAGAGAAGACGGCTGCCTGAGGAAACACGAGAAAATTCTATAATAAAAGCAAATAAGCAGCCAGTAACGGTTCGATATTTGCATTGATATTTATATTAAGATACCCCAAGAAGGGCAATTCAAAGACATAACTATGTAATTATTTGCAATAATAGAAAGTTAAGTTTGATTTTTGACCTGGAAATTCCTGCCAGACCGCTACTTCAGGATAAAAATTGCCACAAGCAGGGGAAAAATTACCACATCACCTGGCAATTTTTTCGGCTGGTTAAATTTCGGAGGCAACTTGGCAGAAATGATGTCAAGCTGAACTACAGACAAGATACTCAGACCGTATGATTCGAACTTTCATTCCCATCATTCAATCCGTGCGATAAAAGGAAATCAGCACCATGTATCTCTGGGTAGATCAGGAAAAATGCGACGGCTGCGGGGGCTGTTCACTATGGCTGGCAGGAATGCCTGAAGGAGGTTTTGCCGGTCAGGAAGTTCCCAAATGGTTTATCAGAGACCTGCCTGAATACCTCTATATGATAGAAGGTGTCTGTATGTCCAGAGCCATTACCCTGGTCCAGTACGTTGAAGTAATCCGTCTGGAAAACAGTATGTACGGAATGCTCGGGGTACTGAGAATCAACGGCCAGGTTTTCGGCAGTACCCTGGAACCTGCTCACCGGATCAATCCTTCTGGCACTGGAGATACTGCCGAACATAACTATTGGATCAGGCCTTACGAGTCCTCCCAATCAGGTCCGGTCTGGAGAGCGACAAACGGGACTGAAACCAGTTGTATTGAATTTCAGCCCGGCAACACCACCGAACACAAACCCGGCAGCGTCTTGATAGGCGAGAGCGAGACGAAACTCCGGGGCCACCGGGACCATACCCGATCGGTTAACAGCGGTAAAACGTATTTAAAATTCATGAATGCTCTGAAAGGAGTAAGCTATCACCGTCTATCTATCCGGGAATTTTTCTGAGCATCTGAAGCATACAAATCCACTTCTCTGCCACATCAGCCCTCTCAAGCTGGTCAGTTTTCCACCGCATTTTTCTCTTTTTCTCTCACAGAAAAATACGCCTCCCTTCATAAAAGGAGGGGCGCTCCATGGTCTGAAACAGAAGCTCCTCTTCTCAGTACCATCTCCAAAGGGCCAGAATCAGTGTAATCACAAAGACAAAACCCAAATTCATATATGCCATAAAATAAAAGACCTTTTCATGCATCTGCCCGGAAAGCTCTCCTGTCTCAGAAAGCCGTCCGACCTCGGGCATGGACAGGATCTTATCTTTCTCGTGCGGTGCCTGGGAAAGCAGGTCGGTCAAATCCGCCCCGGCTTTATGCCTTTTCATGTGATTGCCTCCCGCCCAGAGTTTACTCCCGGTAACATCGTATATTTTTCCCTTGAAAGCGAAATAGGCGGGACGACCCTCCTCCCCGTCAAAATTGGCGAGATCCGCAAGTGTTAATATCGCGGACCGGGAAAGCTCTACACTTTTTTTCTTTTTCAGCTTCGGCCCGATTATAAAGACAACGAACATAGCTGAAAACACCATAATGAGGAAAATAACGATTTTAGCAAGAAGAAGGATTCCGAATCGGGAAGCTATAAGGACATCCAGGGAGGGAATTTTATAATATGACAATATAAACCCTGTCAGAGCCATGATCAGCATGGAAACCAGGCCAACCCTGACTTCCCCCCTCGGCAGGCCTTGGGATGCATAAGCAGGTTTGAGGACAAGGTGCACATAGAGGATAGTTCCGAACCACAAGAAAGCGGTGATCATGTGGATATAACCGGCTGCGAACCTGATTAGGCGCGCTGAAGTCGAATGCAGGACTGCGTCTTTGTCGGAGGAGAATGACAGGAGGTATCCCTTTCCCAGTTCGGTCAACCCACCGCCCCCCAATGGATCAAGATGACAGTCCCCACAATGCCTTCCGGTTTCAGCGGCAAATTCTTCGGTCGTATATACATTAGAGACAGGCTGAAACATCAAGCATATAAGTGTCACAATAAACAGACTAGATTTCGATTTCATTATATTCATCTGCATTACTGACTGAAAAAATAAGTAGTGAACCTCCCTATGGTGCGCAACCATTTTATAATCTTACCCAAATTTTCATGGAATTGTCAAAAGACGCAGCTCCTGACTTGGCCTGCTGGTCAGCCGTACCCGCTCTGCTTGAAAAAGAATAATTCTTATTGTTAATACAATCTGGTCCTCAGGATGAATAAATGATAGTATGAGGCTACAACCTGCTGCGCATTGCCATTGTTTTCAAATCAACAGAGGTTGGAGGCTTACGACCTGGGCCTACCGGCTCCGGCAAAGTCGAGTCCTGTTACCTATAGTGAGGCCGAAACATGAAAAAGTCTCCCCAGGAAAAACGTCGATACTTGCGATACAATGTCCCGAATGAGACAGCACTCCTTCTTTATCCTTCACTCACCCTGAGTGACAATCTTCTTGATAGCCGCATGGGGTGAGCCGCTTTCAGCTACAGGGAGCCCGAATCTTTTAAAACGGGACAGCGTATTCTGATCAATATTATCAGGGAAGGTATAAGTATTGAGGACCTGCCCGCTGTAGTAACTAATGATAACCCTGTGGGGGAGGACACAGAACCCGAGCGTCGCTGCGGCGTCGAATTCTTTCAGGTAGACGATGAACAAAAGGAAAAAATTGCTGCTTTAATTGAGAAACTCACGGGATAAAATATTCGGTCATACCGCCTCGGCACCTCCGAGGCTATTCCTTAGTGCAATTAATCTTTTACTATCCAGCATCCCTGCCAACTGGAACAATTTCTTCCCGCCTCAATCAGAACAGCAGGCTGACCCGACAGCCGAAAGCTCTGGCTTCGTTCTTGGGCTTATGGAAGTGTATCGAGACTCCCCCAAAACGCACAGTATCTGCATCCGTACCAACTATGTCAACTTTTCCTGCTTTTTTTCTGGACAAAATCTTCGGCAGGAAGCAACATGTAAGCACAGGTTCAACGGTGAATTCGTGATAGGCGGCTTACTACATAGAAGGATGAAAAAATTGCCCTATCTTACAAAAACCGGCCTGAGAGTCCTTCAGAAGACTGACGGGGAATTTACACAAAAAAATGAAAAAGAAGAAACAATCCTGAGAAACGGAGTATCTATACTAATAAAACAAGGAAACTGATTGGCAAGTAGTAAACTCTGTTAAATCAGAAAAAGTAGGTTTCTTCTCTCTCCTTCTCCTACTTTTTAGCCGGGGGCCCCTTACCCCGGCTTTTTTTTGCTCATGTGCCCCAGAAAGGGTATTTAGTGTGCAACGGATTCCAGGTAATGATATAATTATCTTCATCTGCCAACAGATTGCCGGACTTCAGAGATTACGAACCCTTGAAGGTTCTGATACTACTTCCGATAAAGCGGGGCAGAAATTAACAGGGTAAAGCATAAAGAGGACGGATTGGATCATGACACTGAAAACCTGCCAGAAATGCAAGAAAGAGATCAGCCTGAAAGCCACCCACTGTCAATACTGCGGGACAAGGCAGAAAGGTATTTTCTTCGACGATTGGCTTCTGATCATTTTCTTCGGCATAGCGGTCTGTCTTGTCTTAATATCTTTTATCCCTTTTCTTTCCTGAGTTCGTCAGCCAGAAAATACAATCAGAATTAAGATATAGAACCAGAATCGAACATCAGAAAGGAAAATCGAATCCGTAAATCAACGGCGGTGGGGATGAAAGGGGGTATTTTCAGACGCAATCATTTTTTTTATTGCGCATCGGGCAAGAATTGATTGTCTCCGAGTTCCTTGATTAAAACTGCCAGCATTTCTCTCTGCTCATTCGAAAGCATCATGAACTTGACCCCGCAGCGGCGTCTGGGACCTTTATTTCCTTCGATCTCCGTATCGTTCGCAACTATCGAAGGCAAGTCTTCAAAACTCAATCCACTGCTTATCAGATTGATGAAAACGGGTTGACCCATTCTGAAAGATCCTTCCTCCCCCCTGTAGCTGAAAGAAGCCCCGCCCAGACTGACATCGAGTAAATTCCTACTGACGGTCATGGTCGGATAGACAAGCACCGCCGATTCAACCGTGACATGGCATCTTGGAAAATGCCTTCTCTCTTTTTGATATAGCCCCATTCTCGTAGCTTCTGAAGTGCTCCTGAATTCTTTCGCGCCTGGTTGTTCAATTTCTTCCTGCTCGGTTCTCATCAGGCCAGCCCCGAGTTAAAGATGATAAGCCATGGAAGAATTCTCCTGATACCGATCGTGTGCAGAAACAGTGCCCGTATACCCCATGGTATGGATCAGTGTTTCACGCTTTTTCTTCTCGAAATCCGGGAGCCTGGGGTCAAAGGCAATGTCATCGAAAGTGTCGTCCGGTTCAAAGGAGACTCTTACCACATCTCTTGCAGCAACATTGCGTTCTTCAATGTAGAGCATCAGGACTTCCGCCTCATAAGCATATTCATGACGTTTCAGGAGCATGAATTCTGCCCGTGCTCTTCCTGTAGTGAGAGACTCCGCTCCCTCTTCAGCAAGACGGTCGGCAATCTCCTGAAGCACCTTGACTCTGGGACGATACTTCGCCGCTCCGACAAAACAGGTTTGCCCGTCCTTCACAGGGCACCACGATCGCATGGCCCCGATGAGTTTGGCCGGCGTGCTTTTTACCCGTACACCTTCATCGCGGACACAGATGTCCAGGTAGCAGCTGGGATCTTTGGAGTAGGCCTGCTGAAGAACGTGAAATTCCGCCGTACTTGACCAGGCTTGGACAAAGGCGGGCTTGAGATGGTGTTCAAGAAAGACCTGCCCCCAGGGTACTCCGGAGTTATCACTGACAACTTCATGGGCAAGAAGCCCATAAGGATCTTCCCAGAGCTGGGGCGCGGCAAGGATCAGCTGTTTTGCACGAAATACTTCCTCGAGCAGCCGGAACGGAAAGATCCTGTATACCGGTTCATCAGGTTCCGCTATACCAAGAAGGCAAGATAGGTACTGTTCCTGCATCAAAATCCCCTTGTAGTACTCCGGCCTCTCTTTTCCGGGAGACTCGACAAAAACATACATTTCCGGGTTTCCGGCAATGTATGCACTCCGCGGATTTTGGGACTGCGCTGGTGTTTTCCTGGTGGGAGGATCGCCAGTTACTGTTTATCCTGTAACCGACTGATAAGCACTGAGAGCTTTTCCTTCTGCTCTCGTGACAGCTCGGCAAACTCGACCCGGCAGCGGCGATCAAAACGCTTACTCCCTTCAATACCCGTGTCACTCACAACAACGGCATGCACATCGCAGCTCGTTATATCCTTAACCATTCTTATCCGAATATACTGACCGGGCAGCAAAGGTACGGCCTTATTATAGCTGAAAGCCGCCCCGCCCATACCGACATTGATCAGATTATCGCTCACGACCATTGAAGGTTGAACAAGGAGTGCCGATTCATCCTGGATGCTGTATCTGGGAAATCGCCTTCTCTCATTGAAATATTGTGCCATAACTCAGATCCCTGGATGAATGGTCAATACGTGGGGTATACATCTTCAGAGATCTGAACGTTCGATATTGTTCCTGAAAAAATTCCTCCTGGCTTACATGAACAAGGTGGCTCCGGAATAGCTGATGACTTCTTCTTTTTCAATACCTCAGCTGATCCGGTCAAGTGAGCTCAGGCTTCTTTTTTTTACTTTCCAGTTCTTCAATCAACGTCGCGAGTCTTTCCCGCTGCTCTTCCGAGAGGTCCGTAAACTTGACCCCGCAGCGGCGTTCAAATCGGTGATCATCTTTGATATCGATATCACTTGCAACCATGGCCGGCATGTCCTCCAGGCACCTGACATTCTCGACCATATTCAACAAAACGAACTGATAAGGATTGAGGTGTTGTGAATCGTTATAGCTGAAGGCGATCCCTCCCATACTGACATCGATGAGATTATCACTCAGGATTCTTGAAGGATAAACGAGAACCGCCGATTCCTGCTTGATACGATATCTGGGAAACCTGCGCCTATCCCTGCTAGGTCGAAACATATTTCAGTTCCTCTTTCAAATTTTCTTTTTATTATTTACTCCAAAACCTCAGTTATCATGTCCCGGATTTCCGTTTCCTGTCGGCTGCACTTTGGAGTTCCATCTCGCGCAATTCGAGATAACTCTCGACGTTATTTGCATTTTTACGGTCAAGTTTGAAATTCAGAGCAATTTCAGCCCTGTTATTTTCCATCCTGACGACTCTGACCACGGTCGCCTCCGGAATGTGGATCTTTATGGGTTCAATGGCGGCTGAATGGCAGTGGAGAATAAGTTCAATCGGCCCGACTCGAAGACCCCGTTTCAGGAAGGCGGAATACGAAGCCAGCATACAGAGACCTTCCCTGGAAATGTCTTTGGGTTGTCCCTTGCATAGGCGGGACGAAAACGGGACCAGGTAAAGGGCCTCAGATTTAGCAGAGGTGGAAATACGGGGATACTTGCGGCGGGACCGCTCAAAAATGACAGCCGGCTTGGTGATCGCCAGGGAGTCCTCCTTGTCAAGAAGAGGTACTCCCTTGAATATCTGGGGTGGATGCTCGGCAAGGCGATAGAGAAAGAAACAGGTCTCTTTCCCGTACGATACCTTCTTGGTCTTGCGGAATAATAAGGTGGTGAAACTCCCTTCCCGATGGATTTTCTGAAGATAAACAGCCTGCCCTTCGCATCCTTTCTGGGCCAGAATAATGGGAACTTTCTCCTGGCTGAGACTGATGAGCCTCTCCTCAATGACGTCCGGGTCGTCAGACCAGATATTTCTTGAAGATGCAGCCAATAAAGTCCCTTAAGCTTGATAAATAATGAGAGGGGGGGGGATAAAAATATCCGTTTTTACCTCTGTAAATCGAATCTGCTGATTTTGTACTACCCTTAACTCTGGATTATCTTACTTCCGTCATCATTTGGCCGGCTGATACGCTTTAAATGATCTTCCAGTTTCCTGATATCCAGGGGCTTGGTCAAATAACTGGTGAAACCAGCGCTGCCAAACCGTTCCCTGTTCTGTTTAAGAGCGTAAGCGGTAAGCGCGATTACAGGGATGTCCGGATCCACGCCTTCATACCCCTGGCGGATTTTCCGAACCGCCTCGTCACCGCTCATGTTGGGCATCCGTACATCCATGAGAACGACATCAAAGTTTCCCTGCTTCAACTTTTCCAGAGCCTCGGAGCCATCATTTGCCAGGACAACTTCATGGCCGCATTCCTTGAGCAGCTCCTCGACCACGATCTGGTTGCTCAGATCATCCTCGGCCACCAGAATGGAGAGCGGCTGGTTCATTTCCCGGGCCAGACCTGCCCGTTCGCCTGTCAGGGCCTCATCCTGAGGAATATCGTAATCTACGATAAAGAAAAAGGAGCTGCCCTCCCCTTCTGAGCTTTCTACCTGGATATCCCCACCCATCCTCTCGACCAGCTTGTGTGAAATGGTCAGACCAAGCCCGGTACCCCTGTTCCTGATCTGACTTGGAGAGCGTATCTGTTCAAAACTGTTGAATATCGCATCCTGCTTTTCCTTCGGAATACCTATCCCGGTGTCTCTGATCACAAATTTTACAGCGGCGGCATCCGGTCGTTGGGATTCTGCCTTCTCAATCTCAACTGTAACCCGTCCTTCTTCGGTGTACTTGACCGCGTTATCCACCAGATTCATCAATACCTGGCGCAAATGCATGGGATCACCAAAAACCTGGGACGGAATATCGTCGGCCACGACGGCCTCCAATGAAATTCCTTTTTCCTGGGCTACGGGCATAAAAGACTGCACGCTGGATCGGGCCACTTCAGCGACTGAAAAAGGCCGGATATCCGGTTCATACTTGCCTGATTCGATCCGGGAAAGGTCCAGGACATCATTGATCAAATCCATAAGGTGATCGGCAGATTGGGAGGCATAATCAAGATACTCTCTGACCTTACCTTCGGAAATATGTCTTTGAGCAAGCTGAATCATTCCTATAACGCCGTTCATGGGAGTTCTGATCTCGTGGCTCATGCTTGACAGGAAAACGCTCTTGGCGTTGCTGGCAGCCTCGGCCTGCTCCTTGGTGTCCACAAGACACTGCTCCATCTGCATGCGGGCAGTAACATCTGAAACCGTGCCTATCAACTGTCTTGCCTTATTCTCGGGATCCCGGGTAAAACGGCCGAAAGACTCAATCCAGCGCAGTTGGCCGTCCGGTCTCCGGATGCGGTAGGTGACTGAAAAAATGCAGCCAGTCCGTATCGCATCGGTATAGCCTCGTTTAAATTTCGGCCTGTCCCGTGAATAGAGCACGTTCTGCATGAACTCCTCTTTATTCAGGGGGCCCTGCTCGTAAGTACGGCCAAAAATTTTATAGATATATTCGTTCTCCCAGTGTGCTGTATCCGATTCACCGTCCCAGACAAAAACCCCGAGCTGCCCCGCTTCAACTGCCAGCCGCAGACGTTCCTCGCTGTCTCGCAGAGCCTTCTGCTCCCGTTTACGAAGCAAAACCTCGTAAACCACGGGACCGATTCGCTCAATCAAATCCTGGTCCTGCAGATTATAACCACCCGGCTTGTTCCCCAGACCGATCATGCCTACGGCTTTATCACCGGACCAGAGAGGGACCCCGAGAAAAGAGGCCAGTTCCGGATGCCCTTCCGGTGTCCTGAGGCTGTCAGGGTGGGAGCACACGTTATTGGTGAACATCGACCGGCCCTGCTTGAGGATTCGCCAATATAATCCATAAACAGACAGGTTTTTCAGCTGATCGGTATACGAGACTCCGGCCATCCTGCAGGCCTGCCAGCCGGAATCGCTTATAGCAACGGTACTCAACCGGTCTGAGGGAAGGAGTTCCGCAATAAAACCGAACCTGCTTTCCGTTATTTCCTCAAGCACATTCAGGCAAAGTTTTCCCGCCTCTTCATCGGTCTCGGTAGACAAAACCTCCTGCAGCATCCTGTTGATGCCGAGGAGGACATCGTTGCGTCTTGCCAGCATCTCCCTGCTTTCTTTCAGGACCGGCTCAACCCGGTACATCTGGGCCATACCTTCCCGCATATTCCTTTCCTGCAGTTTTCTCAGTCTGAGATTCTCCTGGCGCAGGCTTTCCAGCTCGGCTTCCATGCTCTGTATTTTTTTCCTGTCAATTGTCTTGTCATCTACCATGGCATTTCACCATTCCTGTCAATGAACTCCCCCGTCCGGTCGTTCTTTTGCCCAGCTGCAAAAAAGAACGGAGAGACGCCAGATGAAGCGACTTCTTCATCAATTTCTACTCGTCATTCGGGGAGGAAATGAGTCTCCCTTTACCTTGGTCTCTTTCCGGTACAGCATATGATAAGGAACTGGAAGGGCCGGACTAGTTTGCCCGGCCGGAGCGAACATACTTATCAGTCCCTTCGTCCCCGAATTCATTGATGGCCACCAGGTCCAGTTTCTGTCTTAAACCGATCAGCGCCCAGATGACCCGTTCATTTTCGATAACAATATCTGACTCATGGGAATAGGCTTCCCTGAGATCTGCACCAATCGCAATGAACCGGCTGTGCATCTCCCGGAGTTCTTCACCGAGTTCACTGTGCTGTTCTATACTGAATCCCTGATCTTCCTGAGACATGAGGCGGCTCCTTTACAGTAAGAATTTGTCATTTTATCCCGGCTTCGGCTGGATGAATGGTTTTTCTCTCAGTCACCTTCGATTTCTCCACCGGTACTTTCCCATCGGCTCCAGCTGAATGGACATGGCATTGTCCATATTTATGTCTTTCAAGCAAACGGCGTCCTGTCTTGAACTGAATATTATCTCATGATGATCTCCATAATCCGAGAGATGGTTGAGAAAATGCCAGGCGGTTATTGCTTCATGGGACAAATCCAAAGGGGTCCGATCGGAATTGTTTTCACGCAGTTCAATGGTGAGCCTATCATTTTCGTTTATCTCGGACTGATTGAAAATAAGCGGAATTTTCCGGGCATTAGCGGAGTCAAAAGTTATTTCGGTTTCAGGGGGAACATTTTCAAGAATCTTTTTCAGTCGTTTGACGGTTATCTTTTCATTTTTGGGCTTCATCCGGCGGGCCTCCTCAAGATTTTGGAAAAAAGGGCAACGGTGAACGGCCGGATGGTCAGGGAAAAAATCGCTGGAGGATACTGTCAGCAAAGAGTTTGTGGAGCGCTGCCTCAATCTTTTGGGCAGGTCTATATCTGCTCCGGCAATCGGGGTAGAGCGGAAAAAGGGCTGGAAAGGTTCCGAAAATAACACCCTGAAAAATATCGCCTTTCTGGAATCTTCTTTTCATTTTTTTCTTGAAGGAAAGGAACTTAAGACCACTGGAAATCTTATTATTAAACCAAATCAACTTTGGCGTCAAGATAGATAAAAACTGGCGGGTGGACTGGGATCGATCGTTCAGTTCGGAATCTACAGAGAGGGATTGTGTACTTGATATAAAAAAAGGGCTTATCTCGCTGTTTTCAGGAGACAAACCCTTTATTTTCAACTGGTGCCCGGAGCGAGAATCGAACTCGCACAGTACTTCGTACCGAGGGATTTTAAGTCCCTTGCGTCTACCAGTTCCGCCATCCGGGCAAAATCAGACTGATAGCATTATCATAAACCACCGGGGAAGACAAGTCTATTATCCGGGTCCGACAGGGCTAAAAAGACCAAAAAAAATCCCCGGGAGACTCCCGGGGATTTTCCGCTGCTATGCAGCCGGCCGCATAGTTATAAAGTTATAAAGGCTGGCCGCGCCTTGACTTAGCAGGATGTGCAACTACCACAGGCAGATGCCCCTCCTCCTATGGGATTCTGGGAAGAGACGGAGAATCCGGAGCGGGGACCAGCATCGACAAAATCAACCTTGATGCTGCCGCAGGTATTCAGGAGTCCGCCCTCGACCATGAATTTCAGATCGTCTTTCTCAAAAACCTTGTCACTTTCTTTCGGCTCATCCAGAGCCAATCCCAAGGAAGGACCTGCTCAGCCGCCCTGCATCAGGGCAACCCTGATGGCTGAGTCGATATTGTTCTGATCAAGATAGCTCTTGATATTTTCTGCTGCGCGATCGGTTACTTCAAACATAGATAAACCTCCGTATAAAATATAATAACTTGAAATTTGGTTACGTTTGGATAAAAATTTAGAGTGTTCAGGGACGGTGATAATATCATCCACTCACGAAAAAATAAATAGTAAACAGCTGAAAGTCAACCAGGCGGATAAAAAAGCTTCCATTAAATCGGAAATAATATGAAAAAACTGGTTATATCCACAGGCGGCGGCGACGCTCCGGGTCTCAACGCCGTGATCTACGCCATAGTGCATGCCGCCACCGCCCGGGGCTGGGAAGTATACGGCAGCAGGCAAGGTTACCTGGGACTCCTTAACACCGATGAACTCATCCGGCTGAATCCGGAAAAGGTCCAGGGCATCACCCCGACCGGCGGTACCATCCTGGGATCGACCAACAAGGGCAATCCATTCTCCATGCCGGTGGAGAACCTGGCCGGAGACGTCCAGCTCCGCGACCTCTCCGACCGGGTAATGCATAACTTCCGCAAAATGGGTTTTACCTGCCACATTGCCATTGGCGGAGACGGCAGCCTGGAAATCGCCCACCGTTTCGCCAAAGAAAAAGGGATGAATGTTATCGGCATCCCCAAGACCATTGACAACGACCTGGAGGCCACCAAACTCACCTTCGGTTTTGATACTGCGGTTTCCACTGCTACCGAAGCCCTGGACAAACTCCATTCCACCGCCAAGTCCCACGACCGGGTTATGGTGGTAGAGGTAATGGGCCGGGATTCCGGCTGGATAGCGCTCAACTCCGGAATCTCGGGCGGGGCCGATGTCATCCTCATTCCCGAGATACCTTTTGACGTCGACGTTGTCTGCGAAAAGATCAACGACAACGAACTCCACGATAAGCATTACGCCATCGTAGTCGTGGCCGAAGGCGCTCATGCCAAGGGGCAGGAGGCCATGCACAAGGGAGAGGGCGAGCTCGGCAGGCTCGAAAAGATTCTGGGCGGTATCGGTGACTGGGTAGCGGGACAGATCAGCAGCAAAACCGGCAAAGATACCAGGTCCCTGGTTCTCGGCCACCTGCAGCGAGGCGGCTCACCGACCACCTTCGACCGACTCCTGGCTCTCCGTTTCGGGGCAACCGCGGTTCGTCTGGTCGAGCAGGAAGAATACGACCACATGGTGACCCTCAGCAGTCACACCATGCAGCACGTACCCCTGGAGGAGGCAGTAAAAGGAAGGAAAAAAGTACAGCTGGATGACGACAAAATTCTGACCGCCAGGGAAATCGGAATTTGTCTTGGGGACCGATAAGACCCGCTGGAGAATCAATCAGGGATCAAGGCTCTCCATGTAGTCTTCCCACTCCAGGGGGAGCATAATTTTCTTGCGGTTGTTGCATTCTTTGCAGGCCGGAACAAGATTGCCCTTGGTACTTTTGCCGCCCCGGGCCAGGGGAACGAGGTGGTCCATGGTCAGCTCTTCCGGTGAAAAACTACCGTTGCAGTAATGGCACACCCTTCTGGATATCCGGGTCCGCCACCAGTTGCTCTTTCTCAGCTTTCTGGCCTTGGCCTTCTCCTTCCTGATAACCTTTTCATCTACCCCGGCAAAACCGGCATCCGGATCGTATCCCATGGTTTGACTGCTCAATCGATGGATCTGCCCATCTCTACTGATTCACAATATCCCCAAGCAGAAAGCGCCGGGCGTATCCCACCAGATAGAGGGAACCGGCTATGCAGATCAAGTCGCCTTTTTCCGCACTGCTCTGGGCGGCTTCCAGAGCGGCCGGGACCTCTTCCACACAAAGCGCCCTGGCCCTGTCTTCCTCAGGAAGGGCCTGCCGCAGTTCCTCTGGCAAAGCGGAGCGCTCGTGTTCCGGTCTGGTGAAGATCATGGTAGCACACTTATCCACGAAGCGGAGCAGGGTCCCGGAAATATCCTTGTCATTCATACTGGCCCAGACACAGATCAGCCTGTCATAGCTGAAATCTTCTTCCAAGGCTCCCTGAAGAGCCTCTATTCCCGCCGGATTATGGGCGCCGTCCAGCAGATAGTCGAAGCCGTCTTTCTGAAAATGCTCAAGTCGCCCCGGCCAGCTCACCATGGGCAACCCCTCCCTGACTTCCCTTTCTTTGAACTTGAATCCATAACCGGCAAGACTCTCCAGGACAGCCAGGCTGAGGGCCGC
>JBEPXR010000031.1:0-3513 GCA_041641775.1 Desulfobia sp.
CTGTTTATACATTCTCCGGCCAGATGCATCAGGAAAATTTCCTGGCGGTGGATCAGACCGACCAGGTGGGTTCGCAGTTCATCGGCGAAGGCGTCAAGACCGTGACCGGCCCGGAAGTCAAAAAAAATAGAGCCGTTCAGGACTTCCTGGGGGTCAGGAGTGGTTACCCATTGCTCAAAATATTTTTTCCAAACCGACAGCGGCTGGCGCCATTTGGGATTGACGGCCATAACTTCTCCCGGGCACAAGGGATAACCGCATTCAACCAGGTGATCTATCGCCTTTCGACTGAATTCGCTGAAGTATTCTTCAGCTGCCTCGGCCTGTTCCTCGTTCTCCGGATCAGCATAAATAAGACCGTTGTCCTGATCGGTCTTAAAGGTCTGCTCACGCCTGCCTTCGCTGCCGAAAAGAAGCCAGCAGTAATCAAGGGGAGGCGGTCCCATTTCTTTCTCAAGCAGGATGAGGAGCCTCTCTATAATGGCGTCATTGAGGATAGAGATCATCCTCGTTATGTTGCCTGCCTTGGCTCCTTCCTTGAGAAGATTGCGGATAATCTCCACGATGTTGCGTGACAGGGGATAAAGATCCTTTATCTCCCGCTGTTTGTTAATTTCCTTGAAAAGAAGATAAGGAGAATATCCCTGCAGGAGCATGATATCGTGAGAAGTGACAACCCCTATTATCCGGCCCTTTCTCTCTACGGCGAGGTGGTGAATATTGTTGGTCATCATCTTGAGCAGCGCATCAAAACAGACTGATTCGGAGAGGACCCTGGCTATGACCGTGGTCGAAATTTTCGCCACAGGTTCGGAGTAGTCGAGGCCTGCGGCTATAACTTTGTTACGCAGATCCCGGTCGGTAATGATCCCGATTATGTTTTCAGGGTCGCCCGGTTCGTGGACCAGGAGGGACCCCACCTGGTATTCGGCCATGGATCGGGCTGCATCCTGGACAGTCGCCCTGGAGGAGATGACCTTGAGATCCTTTTTAATTATGTCTCCGACCTGGATGGAAAACAGATAGAGCTCCTCATCGCCCCGCCTTGTGGTCTTATGATGTCGAAGCTCGGTATACGCCGTATTAACCACCTTCTCCGAAAAGCTTTTCAGGTAGTACTGGGCGAACCCGGGCTGCCGCTGGAGAAGATCCAGAAAGACATCCTTGGGAAGGAGGATAAAAAAGGTATCCTCTACCGTCTCAATATCGAGATTGGCCGGAGTGCCGCGGATAATGGACAGGGCTCCGACATAGGATCCCTCTCCCCTGTAATCCTTGAGGGTGACCTCTCCTTCATCGTCTGTAATAAAGGTTCTGACTCCCCCCTTCTGGATGAAATGGAGATAGTCAACTTCTGTTTTACCGGCGGTGAAAATCCTGGTTTCTCGGGGTGAAAAACTTATCCTGCAGTGCCGGGCCAGATCCTCGAGACTTTCTCTATCAAGTTCGTTAAAAGGCATAATCCCGCCGAAAAAATCAACGGCTACATCCGGAGAAATCTTCCGCATTTCACTATTTTGAACCATTCAGGGCTCCGGGGTTAGGGCAAAAAAAAACATGCAGGACAGCAAAGGCTGCATCCTGCATGTTTTTTCTGGAATTTGTCGAGATTTACCCTCAGGCAGAGTTATTCTTCATGAGATTTCCTGCCTTCCACAAGACTGTCCACCACTGAAGGGTCAGCCAGAGTGGAAGTATCGCCAAAGTCCTCAAAATCACCGGCCGCAATTTTGCGCAGAACCCTGCGCATGATTTTCCCCGACCTGGTCTTGGGAAGACCTGGGGCCCACTGGATTACCTCAGGAGTGGCAATAGGGCCTATCTCAGAGCGTACGTGTTTACGCAGTTCGTTTATGAGTTCATCACTTGGCTCAGCCTGGGAGGTCAGCGTGACATAGGCGTAAATAGTCTGGCCTTTGATGGGATGAGGCATACCCACCACCGCCGCCTCGGCTACAGCTTTATGGGCGACCAGGGCTGATTCGATCTCAGCGGTTCCCAGTCTGTGTCCTGAGACATTGATGACGTCATCGAGCCGGCCCATGATCCAGAAATACCCGTCTTTATCCTGACGGGCACCGTCTTCAGGATCGTAAATATTCTCAAAACGACTGAAGTAGGTCTTCTTGAAACGCTCGGGATCCCCAAAGACTCCTCGCAACATCCCGGGCCAGGGTCTTCTGATTACCAGGTGCCCCCCTTCGTTGACCTCGGCCTCCTCGCCTTTTTCATTGTAGATGGCGGCATCAACACCAGGCAGCGGATAGGTGGCCGATCCGGGTTTGAGCGAAGTAGCATACGGCAGCGGTGAGATCATGATACCACCTGTTTCCGTCTGCCACCAGGTATCGACAATGGGCAGTTTCTCCTTGCCTATGTTTAGATAATACCACATCCAGGCCTCGGGGTTTATGGGTTCGCCAACCGATCCTAAAACCCGGAGGCTGGACAGGTCCCAACGTTTAGTGGGTTCCTCACCTTCCTTCATGAGAGCTCTGATGACGGTGGGTGCGGTATAGAAGATATTGACCTTGAATTTTTCGACTACCCTCCAGAAGCGATCAGGCCCAGGATAAGACGGAACGCCTTCAAACATCAGGGAGGTACCGCCAAGACCCAGAGGCCCATACAGAATATAGGTATGACCGGTTATCCAGCCAATATCAGCGGTGCACCAGTAGACATCGTCATCCTTGAGATCGAATACCCACTGGGTTGTGTGCATGGCATAGGTCAAATAGCCGCCGGTGGTGTGAACTACCCCTTTGGGTTTCCCGGTGGAGCCAGAAGTATAGAGGATGAAAAGGGTGTCCTCCGCTTCCATGGATTCGGGTTCACATTCACTGCTGATATCCGGGGCTTCCATTTCATCATGCCACCAGGTGTCACGACCATCCTGCATGGTGACCTCGTTGCCTCCCCGCTTGACTACTATACAGCTGCTCACACTGTCCGATCCCTGAAGGGCTTCATCAGCGTTCGGCTTGAGGGGTCTGGTTTTGCCGGCCCTGAGAACGGCGTCGGAAGTAACGAGGACCTTGGCCTCACAGTCCTGGATCCGGTTTCTCAGGGCAATGGCGGAAAACCCGGCAAAAACTACGGAATGCATCGCCCCGATTCTGGCACAGGCCAGCATGGCAATAGCGAGTTCCGGTATCATGGGAAGATAAATGGAAACCCGGTCTCCTTTCTTGACCCCTTTTTTCTTGAGAACATTGGCGAACCGGCAGACTTCGGTGTGAAGCATTTGATAGGTGTATACCTTGACATCCTCCTCGGGTTCTCCCTGCCAGACGATGGCTGCCTTGTTACGGCGACCATTCTCAAGGTGGCGATCCAGGCAGTTATAAGAAATATTGAGCTTGGCTCCGTCAAACCATTTGATTTCAGGCGTGGAAAAGTCCCATTCCAGAACGTTGTCCCACTTCTTATCCCAGGCCACGAGCTCCTCGGCCCGTTCAGCCCAGAATCCTTCCGGATCATCCATGGAACGCTGGTAAGCTTTCTTATACT
>JBEPXR010000031.1:3523-13280 GCA_041641775.1 Desulfobia sp.
TCATCCATACTTTGAACCCAGGCCTGATCGCGCCCCTCCTCAGGAGGTTCGAAAATTCTCCCTTCCTTCAGCAGACTGGTAATTTTGTCTTCGGTTTCACTCATAAAACGCTCCTGGTCTGATTTCTCATGATTATTCCCTCGATGACGTGCCCTTCTGGCGAGGGATACCGTTGGGTTTCACCCTTCCGATTGATGTCTGCAACTCCTGTTACATCATCAGCATCAGCGGTATTTATAAGGTTCGGCTGACGTTGTCTATGTCTATACATTTATAGATGTAGATATATCGGTTGTCAATTCAATTTTACCCCGCCTGTCAAGAGGAAAAGATATTCCGGCCCGTTTATTCTTGCCAAGTCATTATTGAACCATTACCTTAAGCGAAATCGACGACATAACTCCGGGTTTATACAAGCATGGTTAAACATTTCGGAGTCGTCACTTCGACCCGGCAGCCGGGTCAACCATCTCGAACAGGAGCACACGATGCAGGTACTTGTCTTATATTATTCCAGGGGGGGCAACACCCGGAAACTGGCTGAAGAAATCGCCGGGGGAGTTAAAGAAGCAGGGCTGGAGGTTGTAATACGATCTACGGAGGAAGTAGAAAAGAATGATTTCACCGATTCGGCCGGCATCATTGCCGGATCTCCTGTCTATTTCGGGGTGATGGCAGCAGAACTCAAAAAAATATTCGATGATTTCATAGGACTGCGTAAACAGATGGAAAACAAGGTAGGAGCGGCCTTTGCCACCAGCGGTCATCACACTGGCGGCAAGGAAACCACCATGTTTTCCATTATTCAGTGTATGATGATCTACGGTATGATAATCGTCGGCGACCCCCTGGACGCTTCCGGCCACTACGGTGTAGCCTGCGTCAAGGAGCCTGATGAAACCGCATCCAGCGACGGCAGAAAACTGGGCAGAAGAGTGGCGGAGTTATGCCGCAGGACCGAAGGCCTTTAGATAATCCTGCTTTCTCTCCAGGTCCTTAAACCTCTTCCGGGTAGGGGAAGTCCGGCTCATCGACGAGCTTTGCCATCCGCTGCTTCTTATCGGTCTTGGACTGGTGGTAGTCCACCAGTTTTCCGATGGCGTCGAGTATCTCAGCCTCATCGGCCTCTTTGATCACACGGCGGCCCACCTTGGGATGCGGCCCTCCCCTGCCCCCTGCATATAACTCATAGCCCTTCTTGGTGGTGACCACCCCTATGTCCACCAACTTACCCCCGGAACAGCAGAGCGGACAGGCTGACACCGCTATTTTTAACTTCGGCTTAACATCGGTCCGGCTGCCGAATCTCTCCATTATCCTGTTGGAAAGCTGTTCAGAATCGATCTTCCCTACCTTGCAGTGCCCCTCTCCTATGCACACCTTCGGCAGCGGAAATTTACCGGGTCCCTTGAGATCCATACCCAGGTTTCTGAATTCCTGCCTGACTGCTTCAACCTTGTCTTCGGGAACGTCCAAAAGCCTCAGATTCTGGGCAGCTGACAGGTATATCCGGAGGTTGTGCTCCAGGGATAGATCCCGAGCTTTGGCCATGACCTCAAGGGGCAGACGACCCGCTGGTAAAAGTACGGTGACATCCATAACAAATTTCTCCTTTCGTTAGTAGGATTTTCCTTTTATTTTTACAATATGATTACTATAATTCCCTAGTTCAGAAATCGTGCGCTTCGCAAAAGCCTTTCTTCTCTTGCCGTAATTTGACAACGGCAGTGGCTGGGCATCTTTTCGAACAGATTTATATAAAGCATACAGGTATTGAAAAATAAGCTGAGATACCGGGTCAGCGCTGGAACGGCAGACAGTGTACTGCTAATACCTTTTCTTTTCAATCAGCAAGAACAAAATCATTTTGATCAGTCGGGGGAGACAGAAAAATGGGCCATGTAACAGCTAATAATCCTTACGGTGCGGGCAACAAAGCCGTTAATGCCATTGACCGTAAACGAGAAAGAGAACGGCGATATATGCTCAAAAAGGCCTATGAGATGGCTGATGAGCTGGCTATGCACCTTGTCCAGAGGCTTCTGGATAAAAAAATCATCGAAACCGACTCCCTAGACGACGTGCGCCGAAGTGTCAGTAATGAACTGCAGAAACTGCAGGACCTCGAAGATTTCGAACTTCAATACAAGACGTCACCCCTTCGCCAGTTGACAGCAAACCCCAACTTTGTCAGCCTTTACATTACCCAGTACATTATAGAGGATCTGATCGATCACCCTAAAATCGATGACGTTTATGGTGATGACACAGATATTTACAAGGCGGTGGACTCAATCCTCGACAGGATCAGGCCCAAGTCCAGTGAATAACACATGGCTGAACTCCACCCTGAAAAGATACCGGCTGCGGTTTATGCCAACCGGCAGGGTGAGATTTTCGATCTGCCCGAGTACGCCATGGCCGGCCGCAGCGGCAACTTCTACTTCCTGCCCGAAAAGGAAGATCTGATCCCGCTCCCGGAAGACAGTGAACTCTTCATCCTTCCGGAACGACATCCCATTGCCATTGATCCACTGAGTGAAGAACCCGTCCTTCTGGAAGAAGCCCCTGGAAATAAAGAAATAATTTCGGCAGTGGCGGCCTTCATGGCTCCAGCCCACACAGCCATCTACACTGCCGCCTATGAGAAATACACTCCCGATGCAGCACCGCTCCCGCTTTTCTGTTATACAGCGGTGGGGTGGCTGGACGGTCATTTCTGGGTTACCGGTTTCAGAAGCGACCCAGATCAACGCCAGGATTTCAGCGATATACCTCAGAAGCTGATAAATTCAAGAACAAGGTGGAGACTCGAGAGACATCCTGACAACCGTCTCATTCAACATCTGGGCAAGTGCTCCCTTACCTATGGTTGTCCCGCAGCCAAAAATTACTTCCTGGGACGTTATGAAGCCCCCCTACCAACTTCTCCTGCCTGCAATGCCGCCTGCGTGGGTTGCATCTCCCTGCAGTCCTCGGGATGCTGCCCTTCCACCCAGGACCGTATCGACTTTGTACCTACTCCAGAAGAGATTGCCGAAATAGCCATACCTCATCTCGAAAAAGTACCCCGGGCGGTGGTCAGTTTCGGCCAGGGCTGTGAGGGTGAGCCCCTTCTCCAGGCAGACACCCTGGAAAAGGCAATTTCGGTTGTCCGAGGACAAACCGAACAGGGGACCCTAAACTTGAATACCAACGCCAGCCTGCCCCAGGCGGTTGACCGGCTGGCCAAGGCGGGTCTCGACTCCATCAGGGTCAGCACAAACAGTGCCCGCAAAGGCTGCCATACCATGTATTACCGGCCCAGAGACTTCAACTTTAAAGACGTTCTGGAATCCATCCGGATCATGAAGGACAACGGCGGCTTTGTTTCCCTTAACTATTTCATCCTGCCCGGTTTTACGGATGACGAAGAAGAATTCGAGGCCCTCTGCGCCCTGATAGGCGATTATGGACCTGATTTTCTTCAACTGCGCAATTTAAATATGGATCCCGACCTCTATCTGGAAACCGTGCAATACCGTCCCCGTTACAAACCGATGGGTATACGCAACTGGCTTGCCGAAATCAAGCAGCATTTCCCCCACTTGCGACTCGGGTATTTTAACCCGCCACTGCGATAATTCGGTACGGTGGTCAGTTAGAAGTGAGGAGTGTGCCGTATAAAGGGCGAAAAAAAGATAGTGGAGGAATCGAGAAAAAGGTTGACTTGGCAGATTGCCCGATTATATATAATATTAATTTAATATACTTTAATCCATCAAAACAGGGAGCCTGATCATGAGCGAACATGGAAGCAATGAAGAAAGAGATCCCCGGGTACCTATGAAAGCAGGACTCGTTCTCCTGGCAGTCATTATTGCCGCAGCCTTCATAGCAACATTATAAGACATTCAGTACCAAGATATGAAGAAAAAGAGTGTAACCCTCAAAAACTGTTACAAGAAATTCACCAGGGATCAGGATAAGGCCTGCTCTCCCGAGGAGACCGTGGAGCGTTTTCACGAACGGCTCAAGGAGGCTGATCTTGATGTCCTGAAAGAAGTTCGTCGTATAGACAACGGCAGACTAGATATACCGGTCTATTTCAGTGTCTGCGGCAGGGACGCTTACCGGATGATCGGCAATAAAAAACAGATGGGCAAGGGCAGTTCACCCGAACAGGCCAGAGCCAGCGCCTGCATGGAGCTTGGTGAACGCTTCAGTCTTTTCAGTTTCATGAAAGACACGGATAATTTCATTTATGACACGTACAGGGGAGTAAAGAAAAAGGGCTACCCGGTAATGCCCCTCGATGCTCTCTCCGCTTCCGTGCACGATAGGAAGACCTCGGCGGAGGTCCTGGAAAAGCTTCTTGACCAGATTCCCATAGCCTGGACCTGGGGCACCAATCTCACCAAACGAGAAGACACCCTTATCCCTTTCAGCTGGTTCTACACCATAAACGAATTCAATGGCTCCTCGGCCGGAAACACTTACGAAGAGGCAATCTGCCAGGGGTTGTGTGAAGTAGTGGAACGCCATGTTTCCGACCTGATCAGTCGTAAGCGGCTGGAGACACCGGCCATTGATCTTAACTCCCTGAAAGACCCGGTCAACCGAGAGCTTCTGGACAAGTTCCACAGAAATGGCATTAAAGTCTATCTCAACGATGTGAGCCTTGACACCGGCATTCCCACAGTGGCCGGGGTGGCTGTCGACCCGACAACCTTTCCGGATAGAAGTGAAATCGTTTACACCGCAGGGACGTCACCGAGCCCTGAAAAAGCCATGATCAGAGCCTTGACCGAGATCGCTCAGCTTGCAGGTGATTTCAATACCGCCTCAAACTATGAAGCAAGCGGTCTACCCAAACCGTTAGCCTTGGATGAGATTGACTATATAACGAATACGTCAAAAAACATCGTCCTGGGTGAAATGACGGACTTAAGCGATGACAACATCAAAAAAGAGATAGAAAACTGTCTGACAGCCCTCAAAAAGATAGACCTGGATGTTTATATCATCGACATTGCCCATCAGGACCTGAACATACCGGTGATTTACACCATTATTCCCGGGGCCTGTTTCAGGGAACGCTCCCGTAATACCGATGCCGGTCTTTTTGCAGCCAAACTGGCTTCGGAAAATATCGCTGATCCCCTTGAATCAGCTGCAAAACTCATGGCAATGCAGGAAATCACCCCTGATGCCTACTATCTGGAGTTTTACCTGGGGCGCAATCTTGCGGAAAACGGCCGACCCGGAGAAGCGGTTCCTCACTTTGAGAGGGCTCTCGATCTGAATCCGGATAAGAATGACATTCCTTACATACATTCCTTCCTGGCTGACTCTCTCAAGGATCTGGGGAGATACGGCGAGGCCCTGAAAGTTCTGAACAACGGTCTGACACATGACGAAGAAAGACCTGATATGCATAACATTATGGGGGTCTGTTATTTCAAGCTGCAATTATATGAAAAAGCGATACAGCATTTCCACCGGGCAGTGGAACTCTCACCTTCCTCGGCTATAGACTACGCCAACCTCGGGGTCAATTATCAGGAAAGCGGCAACGACGAAGAAGCCGTCAAGTATCTGGAGATAGCCCTGTCGCTTGATCCGGCCCTTGACTTTGCCCAGCAGAGATTGATGGAAATTAAAAACTCGTAATTTTTATAACACTGACTACGGCCTTCTCCCTCCATACAGTTCCGACATCTCGAGACTGTACTCTCCCCCCTTCTCCCTGTAGATGAAAAGGGGGGGGAGTATCTGAAGCTCTTCCCCACCGTTCTTTACCGCTTCAAGAAGAACCATTCTGGCTGGAGCGCCTGGATAGCTGTGGACTGTCTGCATTCTTTTGGGTTCAAGACTGTTTCTCCCCATTTTGCGCAACAACTCGGCCAACCGCTGGGCCGGATAGATAATAGCAGTCCTGCCCCGGTTCCGGACGGCATAGGAAGCGGCAGCGAGAACCCCGTCCAGATCAACTCTCAGTTCATGCCGGGCAATCGCCTCCTCGTCCTCAGGGTTCTGTCTGCCGCTGGCCAGCGTCCTGTATGGGGGATTGCTGAGAACAAGATCGAATGATTCCGCCCGTATTCTTTCCCTGATCTCCTGCACGTCCCCCTGTAGAGCGCACAGACGCCCTGCAAAATGGTTCAGCTCCACATTGCGCTCCAGCAGTCTGAAAAGCCCGGTCTGGAGTTCCAGAGCGGTCAGATTCACTGCAGAATATCGATAAGCCAAGATAAGAGAGATTATTCCGCAACCAGCTCCAAGGTCAAGGATCCTGTCTCCAGCCCGGGGCGAGACAAAGGAAGCCAGGAGAACAGCATCAACTGAAAAGCGGTAGCCTTTTTCAGGCTGCAGAATGCGAAGATTTCCGTCGAACAGAGTGTCCTCGGTCACTGTTCAATTTTTCGGACCAGCAGGCCGGTCAAAATTTTTGGATAGAAATAGGTTGATTTCTGAGGCATGGTAAGATCTTCATCCGAGATCTTTTTCAGCTGGGGTACAGGAGTGGAATTCATCAAAAACAGTATCGGAGTGGTCCGGCTGGAGATTGACGATTTCTTGACGGCTTCATCTACGGCATCTTCGGAGTCGCTGCGATAAATAATCAGCCCTTCCGCATCGCATTTTTCCTGACTGACTCCCAGGATATGTTCAATTACGAGCTTGGACAAAATGACAACATCAAGCTCCTTCAGCGGCCCCGGAACCCTGTCGCCAACCACATCCTCCAGTACCCCGTCTTTCAAGGTAAGCAAAAAGCAGCGGTCCGAATCCGGTTCATACATGCCGAACATCGTCTTTCTGCCCCGGTACTCCTCCATCCGGGAAAGAGCTTCGGTGGTCAGCGTTTCTCGACTGCCATCCCTGATTTCATCAACCTGAAAATAGGGCTTCATTGCCTCAACCAGCTTTTCGACCGCAATCTGGCCGGGGTAGTCGAGCAGCCTGTGGGTGGGCAGGACAGCGAGACCGTCTTCTTCCATAGGACAGATATACATCATGGTGTAGTTATAGTCGCTGTCCGGATCGACGCTCCCCTGCCTTTTCGCCATAAGCTCTCTGAACTGAAGGGCGGTGGTATATCGGTGGTGGCCGTCGGCAATATAGAGGGGCCTGTCCTGCAGCAGCTCCCGGACCCTGGCTATGGCCTCCTGGTCGGATATCGGCCAGATGTGGTGAGTACAGCCCTCATGATCTTTTACCGAATAGAGGGAAGCTGCAGAACGATATTGCTCCAACATGCCGATAATGGCGTTTTCCCGGTCGGAAAAAAGTGAAAAAATGGGACTGAATTGGGCCCGACAGGTGTCCAGAAGGTCCAGGCGGTCGTCCACATGGTTTCGGAAAGTCTTCTCATGACGTTTAACGATGCCTTCAGAGAACTCGGCCAGCTCGACCTGAACCATCAGACCCTTGCGGGTCAGCTTCCTTCCATTGGGCAGCTGGTAGTCCGTGTAGTAAAGATAGATGCAGGGCTCCTTTTCCTGAATCAGGATTCCCTCTTCCTGCCACTGCTGAAAATACGTTTTTGCCCTGCCGTATCGCTCTTCCGGGGACTCATCCCCCATGTGTTTCGTCAGATCGAGTTGAACAATATTGTGAGGATTCTTTTTGATCAGCTCTTCCATATCCTTTTCACCAATAACATCATAAGGGGGAGAGACAACATCCTCCATTCTGCCAATTTTATCCTTATTAAAACGAATAGCTTGAAAAGGCTTGATATTTGCCATAATATACTATCTCCTTTATCGATTAACGAGCCGGTCAGCGAGGATAATCATCACCAGCAGGGTGCAGACAATCATAAAGCGGTAAAACTATACCCTAAATAGTAATAAAACGCCAATGCAACTGCAATGGTTCCCGGCAAATATCGTCGAGCGGCAAAATGGCTATATAATCTGCCACGACGACTGACACCGAGATATCCGCCCCACTGAGAAGCTGATAAGGAGATACAGCATGTTTGATATTTTCATAAAAACCCACTTTTCCGCGGGCCATCATCTCCGGGATTACCCTGGAAACTGTGAAAAGCCCCACGGCCACAACTGGAATGTCGAAGTGACGGTTCGGGCCGAAAAGCTGGATTCCCTGGGTATGGGAATCGATTTCAGAACGGTCAAGAAAGCCGTGAACAGCGTCCTTGACGATCTCGACCACTGCAACCTCAATGATCATGAGGCATTTCAGGTCCATAACCCTTCTTCCGAAAATGTCGCGGTATATATCTTCGACAGGCTCAAAGACAGCCTGCAGTCGGACCGCTATCATCTTCATTCTGTCATGGTGGGCGAGACGGAAAAAACCGGCATCATCTATTATGGTAAGCCAAGCAGCTGAGACAGCAGAAGAAAATAATCTGACTGTTTCCGAACTCTTTTATTCCATCCAGGGAGAATCGACTTATGCCGGCTATCCCTGTTTTTTTATCCGCCTGAGCGGCTGCAATCTTCGCTGCTCCTACTGCGACACGGCCTATGCTTATGAAGAGGAAGGCAGTGCTTATTCCCTTGGCTCACTTCTGAAACTGGCCGGGGAATATCACCATGGGACGCTTATTCAGATTACCGGCGGTGAGCCTCTGCTCCAGGAAAACGTCTATCCCTTGATGGAGAAATTGCTGCAGACGGAAAAAACCGTTCTGTTGGAGACCAATGGCTCCGTGGATCTCCGAAGCGTACCGCTCGGAGTCGTCAGGATTATGGATCTGAAATGCCCCGGGAGCGGGATGGCCGAAAAGACGAATTTTGACAATCTCGATCTCCTCCGATCTTCGGATGAGCTGAAATTCGTTATCACCTCCCGCCTGGACTACGAATGGGCCCGGGACATTGTCCGGACCAGATACCATCGGTCAATCCGAGGTCGGGAAACGGATAACCCAAGCATCCTGTTTTCCCCTGCAGCTGGCTGTCTGCAGCCTGCCCGTCTTGCCGGCTGGATTCTGGAAGACCGTCTCCAGGTCAGATTGCAGGTCCAACTCCACAAAATCTTGTGGCCAGGCAAAGAAAAAGGTGTGTAATAAAAGAGAAATAACCCCCGATAACCTTGAAACGGATCCCTATGCCAAGCGAGAAGAAGGAACATGCCCTGGCTCTCTTTTCCGGCGGGCTTGACTCCATTCTGTCCTGCAGGGTCATTCTTGAACAGGATATAGATGTCACGGCAATTAAATATGTTACCCCTTTCTTTGATTACCATCTCCTGGATCCGGAGGAGCAGGCCGGATACAGAAGAGAAGTGAAGGAAAAGTATGGCATCGATGTTGTTGTCAGGGACATAAGCAGGGAGTATCTGACGATGCTTCGGAATCCGCCCCATGGTTTCGGCAAACACTTTAACCCCTGCATCGACTGTAAGATCCTGATGGTCAGGAAGACAAGGGAGCTTCTTCCCGAATACGGCGCCTCCTTCATTATCACTGGTGAGGTCATAGGACAGCGCCCCATGTCCCAGAGACGCGATACTCTGCGGATAATCGAACGGGACAGCGGCACCACCGGCATTCTCCTGCGCCCATTATGCGCCCGGAGCCTCCAGGAGACGGAGCCTGAAAAACAGGAAGTCGTCAGACGCGACAAACTGCCGGATTTTACCGGCCGATCCCGCACCCCTCAGATGCAGCTGGCTGAGCGTTTCGAAATTACCGATTATCCCAGCCCGGCCGGTGGATGTGTGCTGACCGATCCCGTTCTGGGTGAACGGATCAAATCCCTGTACGGTGAGCTGGGCCAAGTGAGCGAGGCTGATA
>JBEPXR010000032.1:0-13144 GCA_041641775.1 Desulfobia sp.
ACTTGTTCATAGTGCGGCCATATTTCTTGAGAAACTTCTCTACACGTCCGGCACTATCCACCAGTTTTTGTTTACCGGTAAAAAACGGATGGCAGGCTGAACAGATTTCAACCTTCATTTCCTTATTGACCGATCCTATTTCGATTTCATTGCCGCAGGCACATTGCGCCTTTATGGTTTGATATTCGGGATGAATACCCTTCTTCATATCTCTATCCTCCAGTTGAGTAAAAATAATTCAAATAACGCTATCAACCGTCTCCTTATGCTGAATGCGTTGATAAAACGGCAAGGGTGCAGAGAACATCAAAATATAGCCCACCTACGTTTTTTTGCAATTATTTTTTGCTCTGTTGATTCAGGGAAGAATTCTCTGCTTGCCATCCATGAATGTAAGAGAAAATTGGTTTTATCGGCCGGCTAGCTGTTCATCGACTTGAAGAATTCTTCATTCGACTTACTGCCCTTCATCTTATCCAGCAGAAATTCCATGGCATCAACTGAATTCATGGAGGAGAGCAGTTTCCTCAATATCCAGGTTCTGTTAATAACATCATCATCCAGAAGAAGCTCTTCTTTCCGGGTTCCTGAACGATTCATATCGATTGAAGGGAACACCCGTCTATCCGCCATCTTGCGATCGAGTATCAGTTCCATATTACCTGTGCCTTTAAACTCTTCAAAGATGACCTCGTCCATTCTGCTCCCAGTCTCGATCAAAGCTGAAGCAATGATGGAAAGACTCCCTCCTTCTTCAATATTACGGGCCGCCCCGAAAAAACGCTTGGGTCGATGAAGAGCATTGGAATCAACGCCGCCGGACAATATCTTGCCGCTTGCTGGAGCGACAATGTTATAGGCCCTGGCAAGCCGGGTAATGCTGTCCAGCAGAATAACAACATCTTTCTTATGCTCAACCAGCCTCTTGACTTTTTCAAGAACCATTTCAGTTACCTGGATATGGCGTTGAGGGGGTTCATCGAAAGTGGAGCTGACTACCTCAGCATCGACGCTGCGGGCCATATCTGTAACTTCTTCCGGTCTTTCATCTATCAGCAGAACTATCAGGATGACATCTTTGTGATTCTGGGTAATGCTGTTTGCTATATCCTTGATCAAGACTGTCTTTCCCGTTCGTGGAGGAGCAACGATCAGGCCACGCTGACCTTTGCCGATGGGAGCCATCATGTCCATGATCCTCATCGAATAATTTTCCGGATCACGTTCCAGAATAAATTTTTCGTTGGGATGAATAGGGGTAAGATTAGAGAAGAGTGTTTTATTCTTATTCTCTTCCGGAGCTTCGAAATTGATATTCTCTACTTTCAGGAGGGCAAAATATCTTTCACTCTCCTTAGGAGCTCTGACAACTCCCTCTATAGTATCGCCAGTACGAAGATTCAATCTTCTGATCTGCGAAGGTGATACATATATGTCATCCGGACCGGGCAGATAGTTATAATTAGGAGCCCGCAGAAAACCAAAGCCGTCGGAGAGGACTTCCAGAACCCCGCTCCCCCTGACCACACCGTTTTTCTCCATATCCTTGGTCTTGGCCTGGGTTATGGCGAAGATAAGCTCCTGCTTCCGCATATTACTGAAGCCCTCGATATTAAGGTCCTTGGCCAGCTCAGTTAATTCATTGATCTTTTTCTGCTTTAGTTCACTTAGATTCATATTCACTATCCGGTGTTATCGGTTTCACAACAAGCCCTGCTACGATATGGCACTTCCGGGAATACTTGCCCGGACCCCGAAGCAGAACGGTTATCTTTATTGGTTACATCTCCTCGTTGGGAAAAAATAGAAAAGCAACTGGTCGTGCCTTAAGAGGCAGTCTCTTCCAGTCTCTTTGTCGTCATTACCATGCCGAACAGACAATAAATTCGAAATCCCGGTGACCCTTTTCTGATAATAACGAAAAACCATCAGCAATAAATCTATCGTCAATTCAACCTTATATAGGGGGATTGCTAGCACGGGCAGGCAGGCAGGATCACAGTGCTGCAAAATCTCTTGTTGGCTTAAATTGTCTGAATGAATCTTTCCGCACTGCTCGGAAAAGAATCATAGAATAAGGCCGATCCCTGCCGTCATTCAAGCTCTTCCAACAGATCTCTTTCTTCAGGCTTGGATATGGTAACGATTAATAATTTCGATTTTAAATAGAACGTTGAGATGCCGGCTCACTACAAAGAGTACCGGCATATTTTGATTGGCCTTGTAATTTGGTTAACAGCTAAATCAGCTTGGCTTTAGCATTGGATGGGATTTCGATTTCACTCGAAACGATACTATAGATACCTATATAGGGGTTTATCCCTCCCATGTCAAGCTTTTTCAACCATCTTTTGTCCACTCTCCTGCTTAACTCACCACCCCATATTGACCAGTGAGATCCTGCAGGCTCTCCGGCCAGAGAAGGTCGCCCAGATGCAGCAACCCCAGCACGGTTTGGGACCAACTCCATGAGTTGTTGATAACATGATCAGCCAGCAGGCACTTCTCAGACATTGGCAACTGGGCAGTCAACTCCTTCCCGGCTCTGGCAGGAGAGGCCTTGTCCCGCTCCATAAGGCGGTTCCGGCAGCAGTTACTTTCAGCATAAACCACGATGATTTCATCAAATCGATCCTGCCATCCGGCCTCATATAGCAGGGGGACTTCAACCAGGATTGCAGTGTAACGGGACGATCTTTGTTCCAATTTCACTTTTTTCATCAGGGCGTCCCACACCAGTGGATGTATTCCACTATTGACTGTTTCCCGAAGTTCTTCATCCGCAAAGAGTGCTGAACGAAGATAAGGTTTATTGACCGTGCCGTTCCGAGAGATAAATTCAGGGTAGACTTCTTTGAAGAACTGCCATCCTTTCCCACCGGGATCAAGCAGATCATGGGTAATAGTGTCGGCGCTATATAAGAGGAGATTATGCCTGACGGATAAAAAGAAGGCGGCACGACTCTTCCCGGAAGCTATACCTCCAGTCAGGCCGGTAAATCGTCTGCGGTTTCTGGTCTGCATGGAAACCATCCGAAAAAACTATTCCGTGGCACCCCTGCCTGGAGCATCGTCCAGAGCTTCGCGAAGAAAAAATGCCATATCCCTCTTCCCGAATGGCTTCATTATATACTGCTTGATTCCTATTTGCCTAGCCTCTTCCTCGGACATCCTGTCAGTGTAACCACTGCACACCAGAACAGGGAGTTCCGGTCGGATTTCCCGCAATTTACGGGCCAGTTCCATCCCTGTCATCCCGGGCATGGTCTGGTCGGTTACAACAAGATCAAATTGATCCGGCCTCTCGCCAAAAATCTCAAGGGCCTCAAATCCGCTTCGCCTGACAGTTACAGAATATCCCAGGCTGCGCAGCATATCAGCCCCCATATCGAGGAGAAAGGCCTCGTCATCAATCAGCAGGACATGCTCATGTCCTCCGGGGATCGCCTGCTGTTTTTCAAGTGACTCCTGCCTGGTATCCTCCTGGATTGACGGAAAGTAAACATGGAAAGAGGCGCCTTTCCCCGGCTCACTTTCCATTTTGATGGCACCTCCGTAACCTTTGATTATGCCGAGAATGACAGACAGTCCCATTCCAGTCCCCTTCCCCTGCTCTTTAGTGGTGAAGTATGGATCGAAAATCCTCTCCTTCAGGGCTTCATCTATGCCATGGCCGGTATCCCTTACAACTAGTTCCAGGAGAGGACCCTCCTGGACCTTCAACTCATCAGGAAACTGCCAGCCGACATAATCGGAATTCCTTAGGGTTACAAATAAATCTCCCCCTGTCTTCTCCATAGCATGATAGGCATTGGTACAAAGGTTCAAAAACACTTGATGAATCTGGGTGGGATCAGCCATTATTCTGGCACACTTGGGGTCGATCTCCTGGTGGATCCTGATGGTGGCAGGCATGGAAGAACGGAGCATTTTAAGTGCTTCCTTGATAATGCTGGATGCCTGAAGGGCAACCAGCTCCACATTCCTCTGCCGGCTGAAGGTAAGTATCTGCTTGACCAGATCTCTCGCCCTGTATCCGGCCTTAATAATATGATTAAGATCTCCAAATATCCTGGAGTCTTCCGGGACATCGGCCCGGGCCATGTCGGCATAGCCCAGGATAACTCCAAGTATGTTGTTGAAATCATGCGCAATCCCTCCAGCCAGTGTCCCTATGGATTCCATCTTCTGAGCCTGAAAGAGTTGTTCTTCCAGTTCCCTTCTCTTTTCTCTGGAAAAATAGCGATCAATGGCCAAAGCATAAAGATCGGCCAGCCTTTCTACCGCAAACAAATCATCCTTGTTATAACTGCGGGGCGAATTGGCCAGAGCGATGAGTCCGACCGTTCGGTTGCCGTACACTACCGGAACGGCCAGCATCTTTTCTACTGCGGCTCCTCCCAGGAATTCTTTCTGCTCTCCCCTGTCACCGATCACATCATTGTGGAAGAAGGATGCACCGCCCTGAATCGCCTTCCCCCAGATACCCAGGTAATTACCGTCATCCCCGGCGGAGATGATATTTTTTACTTCCGCTCCCCTTACAGCAGCCCCATCACCAAAACTGTCGGCAGGAGTATAGACAACATTCTCACCAGACTCATTATCAATCATGGAGACAAAACCACGTCTGCTCAAGGTGAGGTCTCGCGCTTTGGCAAGAGTCAGCTCAGCCATTTTGGCCAGATCTTCATCCACTCCGATAAGCTGCCGGGAAAGTTCGGCAATGGCTTGATTCAAGGCAAACTGGCGATCCAAGTCTTCAGTGGAAGCTCCGTCACCTGGAGATGAAAGACCAGCACTGTCTTTTATATCTCTATCAATTGCAGTGTGGTCGATTTGACAGTGAATGACGACAAGCGATAATTGCGGGTCTTCGCCTTTACCGACTGGATTTCCTGCACATTGGCCTATAATATGACGGTCTTTAGCTGTTTTCCAGTACAGGGTTTGAAAGGCGGTTGATTTTCCGCCCAAACAGGCCTGCAGATACTCATCGGCCGACAGTGAGGGATCTTCCAGAAAATCATCAAGTCTTGACCCTGGCAACCGGTGCTCATCAAGTTCGAGCATTTCAGTACCCGCGGGATTGCCGTCGATTATAATTCCGTCTTCCGAGACCAGGAAAACAGGGGTGGGAGAAAAAGCGGTAATCTTTTCAAAATACTCTGGCAGCATTTCTATAATCAACTGGCGAATTGGGAAGACTTAAGAAAAATGTACGCACCCTGGATTTCTATTCATCTGCCAGGTCTTGCTTAATCTTTCTGATTTCTTCCATGTTGTCGAGAAAAAGATCCAGCATTTCAGGGTCAAAATGAAGACCTCTTCCCTCCCTTAAGATCACCAGGGATTCATCAATGGAAATAGCGGCCTTATAGACCCGTTCCGAAGTAAGAGCATCAAAAACGTCCGCAATCGCGGCGATTTTGCCTTCCACCGGTATGGCTTCCCCTTTGAGCCCTCTCGGATAACCGGTGCCGTCGAACTTCTCATGATGGGTCCAGGCAATGCTTGCCCCCAGGTTCAGAAGATTGGACTTGGAACCGCTCAGTATCCGAAACCCCATGACTGAATGTTCCTTGATGACTTCAAATTCTTCCCGGGTCAGCTTCCCCGGTTTCAGCAATATGGTGTCGGATATGCCGATCTTGCCGACATCATGGAGCGGAGCAGCAAGCCTGAGCATCTCACAGAACTCCTGGGAGAGCCCTGCTTTTTGGGCAACGACCTGGCAGTAACGTCCCATTCTGATCGTGTGGTGGGCTGTTTCATTATCCCTGAATTCGGCGGCCTTGGCAAGCCGCTGAATGGTCTCTTCTCTGGACTCCTTGACTTCCGCCGTCCTTTCGGCAACCAGGTGCTCCAACTCTTTCCGGTGCCTGCGGTTATCGATCTCAAGCTCTCTTCGCCGCAGGGCATTAACTATATTTATAATCAGCTCGTTTCTTTCAAACGGCTTGATTACATAGCCGTAAGCCCCCATCTTGAGGGTCTGGATTGCAGTACTGCGATCATCAACGGCCGTTGCCATGACGACGGCGAGATCTCTGTACATTTCCCTGCTGAGTCTCAGGAGCTCAATTCCGCTTTTCCCCGGCATGTTGATATCACAGAGCATGAGGGCAATCCCCCCTTCCCCCAGAACCCTTAGGGCCTCGTCGGCATCGGCTGCAGTTGCATGTTCGTAGCCTTCCCGTTCCAGGATTCTTCCCACGAGATCCAAGATTTCTTCTTCATCATCAACAACAAGTATTTTCCTGGACTTCTTCTGATTCATCTCTCCCTCGCAGTCCAATTCCCTTAACCGAAGTCATTATCTCAAATTCTTTACCAAACAAGATCCACTATAATATCCCCTATCGCTCAACATGGTCCTTAACTTGACAAAAAAATCCCTTCTTGTGATAACCCTGGAATCCAGCAAACTCTTTCACAGACTACAGCCTCCAATATGTACCCGAAATATGAGGCAAATGCAAAGTAATTGGTCCTTCCGGCTTGATCAAAGATAGTTGCATGAAAAAACTATATGGTGTAGAAATGGACCATACTGCAACTACCTGCCCCCGTAGCTCAGGGGATAGAGCACAGGATTCCTAATCCTGGTGCCGCACGTTCGAATCGTGCCGGGGGCACCACCACAAAAAACTTCCTATAAGCTTTCCTATAAGGAACTGTATTGAGTTCCCGGCAAAGCTCCCCCATTTTCAGCATAGCACTTTAATAAGGTGTAAAGGTAAAAAAACGTCTCACATTTTTATTGATAATCCCTCTATGCTCCGATAAGGTAAATAGTAGCCACACTCATGCTGGAACTGGCGAAGTTGAAACTCACCTCATACATTGATTAAGGCAATCACATTTACTTCAGGAGACAATTGTGAGTAAACTCATAAAGATATGTTTAGCATTCTGTTTGATGACTTTCGCCTCGACCAGTCACGCTTTTCTGCCGGAAAACGGCTGGTGGCATGTTGACGGCTGGCGGGGGCTGGGCTTTAGTATCGAGGCTCAGCACGATATGGTTTTTTTGGCTGCCTACATGTACGATGAGGCCGGCAACCCCATATTCTACCAGGCGGCAGGAAAGCTTGATTCAGAAAATACCGTTACGGCCAAACTCAATAAATGGGAAAACGGTATATGCCTGACCTGTGAATACACCCCGGCCGAACTCACGGAAAAAGTCGGAACCATAGTTATAAAATTCGATTCCCCTACCACCGCGGAAGTCACCTGGCCTGGGGGCACCATAAATATCCAGCGCTTCAACTTCTCGCTGGGCCACACTATCAACCAGATGCTGGGCGAATGGATATTTGTAGCTGGACCGACCAACTATGCCATTTTCACCGGCGAACGGATCATCTTTGATCAGGTAGAAATTGACGATAGCGGACGATATTACGCAACCGGTTATAGAACGGGGGATACCAACAGCACAGCGGTGGTGATGGAATCAGACGACCAGCAATCAGTATATATTCTTCTTGATTCTTCGAGTTCCTACTACGAAACCTTTCTTCTTTCTAAATCAAGCCAGGCTTATAACAGCAGGGAAGGTCAGTATGACCTGCACAAAAAAACAGAAAATCCCCAACTTGACTCCAAAGTTGTAGCACACCGCTGGAGGTCGACGATGGAGGCAACGGATCAGCGGCCATCGACATCCGGCAACGCCACACTTACAACTGAAGGAGAAGAGGCCACGCACCTCCAGGCAATGACCTTCCAGCAGTATGAGCCTGCTTCGTCCAGTAACGCATATCCGGAAGATCAGCCCGATGAGGAAGTCGTCCAGATGTTCAGGAAAATAGAAAGAATTATGGACGAACATAAATCGTCACTTTCTAAATGAAGCAAACAGTGATGGGGGTGCAATTCATTTCTTTTTCGGCAGACTTCAGATCCGGTTTTCAATCCGGAAGCTTCTTCAGGGTCCGGCCCATGGTGTATGCGCTTTAAATTTGACAGTCATACCTTTCCCGGCTAAAAGGCCGTGCTGTTCACCAGTACCCATGAATAGGCTTCGTTGCAAAATGGCGGCAGCACCATCAGTCTTATTTGCTCAAAGCGATGTATTACAACCTCCTTCTTGCTTTTTCAGCAGCACACCCTCGGGTGGTCTCGTTCCACCCGTAAATTACAGATTCCACTCCCTCCCCTTGCTTCTTTCGAAGCCCAGCCTGCTCCCTCTCCGTTATAGAAGAGCAGGCTTAGCAATGACACCGAAGGGCTTTTTATAGTATTTATACCTTCCGATAATAATCGGTAATTCTATGATAGGATCTGGGTAAATATCTCACCTGATTTACGGAGTTCTCTATATTGAAATTACTTACTGTCGGCCTGGTGGCTGTGGGAATCATACTTCTTTTCCTTTCCCTCTTCCCCACCCGGAAGATCTGCCTGAGGGAACACAGGCTCTCCAGAAGCTGGAAAGCCATGGGCCTGTTCATCATATTCTTTATAATCGGTTATCTGCTGTTCGGTCTGATGGTGTTCTCTCGACCGGAGAGCTCTCTGCTCCAATTCATAGTCGCTCTCATCCTTTTTGCCGGCAGCATCTTCGTTATCTCGTCTGTACTTCTCAGCAGGTTTTCCATAAACCGGATCGAGCATCTGGCTGACCAGGAAAGATACCGGGCATTCCATGATGAACTGACCGAGCTTCCAAACCGCCTCATGTTTATTGAACGACTTGATTATGCCCTGATGATGGCCAGGAGGAGAAGGGACCCAACCGCCATTCTGCTCATGGATCTGGTCAGGTTCAAGGAAATTAATGACTCCCTGGGCCATTTTTACGGTGACTATCTCCTGCAGGAGGTGGCTTTTCGTCTCAGTAACGTGGTCCGGGAAACCGATACCCTGGCCAGATTTGGGGGTGATGAATTCGCTCTGGTGCTCCCCTCTTTCACCAGCCTTGAGCAGGCCATAAGGGTAATTCATAAAATTGATGAAATCATGGATAAACCCTTCATGATAGAAGGCCATAAATTGAAAGTAGGAATCAATATAGGTCTGGCCATGTACCCCGAACACGGTCAGGATAGCGAATCTTTAATTCAGCATGCCGATACTGCCATGTATGAGGCGAAGCGAAACGATGTCGTCTATTCCATCTTCAGTCCCGGTCAGGACCGTTCTTCCTGGAATCGTCTGATTCTGATCGGAGAACTCAGAGAAGCAATTGCCGGGGACCAGTTCTTTCTCCACTACCAGCCCAAGATTTCTACCATGAAAGAGGACATAATCGGGGTCGAGTCTCTGGTACGCTGGAACCACCCCCGAAAAGGACTGATCAATCCAGCTCAGTTTATCCCTCTGGCTGAACAGGCGGGGTTGAGCAAACAACTCACCAACTGGGTTCTGAACAAAGCCCTTGAGCAATGGGCGGAATGGAAAAAAGCCGGCATGTCAATTACCATATCAGTTAACCTTTCCGTCAAAAATCTGCATGATTATGAGTTCCCCTATGATGTTGCCAATCTTCTGAATAAATGGGATATGGATCCGTCCCTCCTGATTCTTGAAATAACCGAAAGCAGTATGATGATCGATCCGGATCGGGTAAACCGCATAGTGAGTCAGCTTGAGGAACTGGGAATCCATCTGTCAATCGATGACTATGGCACCGGCTATTCTTCCCTGGCATATATCCGCAAATTCCCTGCCCGGGAAATCAAAATTGACCGATCCTTTATTGCAGATATGCTTCATAATGAAGACAATGCGGTAATCGTCAGATCAACTATAGACATGGTCCACAACATGGGCTACAAAGTTGTGGCAGAGGGGGTGGAAGATGAAGAAACCAAGGAAATACTGGCTGATCTGGGCTGCGATTTTCTGCAAGGATTTCATATCTGCCGCCCTCTGTCAGCTGATGGCTTCCAGAAATGGCTCAATTCAGGGGAGAGCAGCGGTGAAAAGTAGCCTCTTCTTTTGAACCCACTTCCTCGAGATGGTATTTCCCACCGCGACATTTTGTCTTCGGTAATTTTATTCTGCTTATTTCTTAATTTTTCCTTTCCAACAGCTTCCAATTCGAAATATCTATCATGGCTCCATCCATCAGCGGACTGGAGGAAAGTTTCTTAGTCCGAATAAAATTAATTCTTGAATTTGAAAGTGCTTGTCCCGAAAATATAAACACCATGCATCCTGCCAGTTGAATTCCGGATAGACTGCTTGATAGAACCTGAATTATTTTTATATACTGAGAGGTAAATCTCCAACCAGCAACAAAATCAGATGAAGAAGGCCAAAAATGGATAACAAATTCAAAAAGTTCCCGTTTGATGACTTGAACCGGTTCGAAAAAGAATTCGGCAGGATGATACGCGAATTCAGCCCCCAGCGGTTCTTTGCCATGCAGGACAGCCAGATTTCCCCTGCTGTCGACATCTATGAAACAAACGACAACTTCATAATCTATGTTGAAATCGCCGGGTTGGCCGACGACGACATCTCAGTCACTGCCACCTCAACGGAAATTACCGTCAGTGGCATACGCCGCCGTCCCAACATCCCCGGCATAATCGGGGTCCATCAGCTGGAAGTGGAAACCGGCAGGTTTAAAAGAACCCTGAACCTCTCCTCCCCAGTAGATCCGGCAACTACCTCCTCTGTCTATGAAAAAGGCTGTCTGCTGATCCGGGCCCCAAAAAAAACCTCGAATCGCATAGAAGTAGAAATAAAGGACTGATTCAATATGACTGAAGAAAATAAAGGTCAGGATAAAATAAATGCGGACCCGTATCAGATGGATGTCCCATCGGAGCTCCCCGTTCTCCCTCTACACGGTTTTGTTTTCTTCCCCGGCATGGGCTTTCCCCTCCAGGTCAAGAACGAATCGACCAAGAAACTTGTCGATGACATCCTTCTTGGAGACCGATTGCTGGCCCTGGTAACCCATAAGCCCCTGGAGGAAAAACCGGAAAAAGTAAAACCGGAACACCTCTACTCTGTTGGGGTTATGGGCTACATCCATAAACTGGTCAAAAACGAGGACCAGAGCTACCAGATTCTCACCACTGGCATAAAGACGATCCAAATAGGGGAATACACGCAGACAGAGCCATACTTCCAGGCTTCCGTGGCTGCGGTGGAGCGCACCAGGGAAACCGGGAAAGACATGAATGCCCATATTCTCTCTCTGCGCACCCAATTCAAGAAGCTGGCCGAACTTACCAGAATGCCACAGGAAATCACCCTGACCGTGGATTCGCTGTCAGATCCTTTCTATATCGCCTATTTTATCGCCTCCATGCTCAGTCTGCGGGTTGAACAGGAACAAAAACTGCTCGAGACCTTTGATCTCAGGGAACTGGTAAACAAGGTCTCAAGGTCCTTGAGTGAGAGCCTGGAGACTGCTGAGATGAGTGAGCAGATCCAGAAATCTGCCAAAGAGGACATGACCAAGAAACAGCGGGAGTACTACCTTCGCCAGCAGCTTGAAGCCATCCGCAAGGAACTCGGGGAGGATCAGGAAAATCCTGAAATAGCTGAATTGAGGAAGAGGCTGGAGGAAGCAGAACTCACTGAAGAAGCGAAAGAAACCGCAGAAAAAGAATTAAAACGGCTTGAGCGCATTCAACCTTCCTCGCCTGAATACACTGTGGTTCGCAATTACCTCGACTGGATTCTGGAACTGCCCTGGCAACATTCGACCGACGACAAGCTCGATCTGAAAAAGGCGCAGGAGGACCTGGACAGGGACCATTACGGACTGGAACGCATAAAGAAAAGGATCATCGAATTTCTGGCCGTACGCAAACTGAAAGAGGATATGCATGGCCCTATTCTCTGCTTTGCCGGCCCCCCGGGAACCGGCAAAACCTCCCTGGGCAAATCCATTGCCAACACCATGGGAAGGAAATTCGTCCGCCTTTCTCTGGGCGGAGTCAGGGATGAGGCAGAAATAAGGGGACATCGGCGGACCTATATCGGTGCTCTGCCCGGCCGGATAATCCAGAGCATCCATAAGGCTGGCACCAATAATCCCTTGTTCATGCTCGATGAAATAGACAAGCTGGGAGCAGACTTCAGGGGGGATCCCTCATCGGCCCTTTTGGAAGTCCTTGATCCGGAGCAGAATTCCACCTTCAGTGACCACTACCTGGAAATTACCTTTGATCTTTCCAAGGTAATGTTTATCACCACCGCCAACAACCTGGACACCATCCCCCCTCCACTCAGAGACCGGATGGAGATCATCTCGCTGTCAGGATACACCGAGGACGAAAAACTGAATATCGCCCGTAATTACCTGATAGCTCGTGAAGTGGAAAATCACGGCCTCAGGGAGGAGGATATCACCTTCTCCGATGAAGCCCTCCGAGCAATAATCAGAAATCATACCAGAGAAGCGGGAGTCAGAAATCTGGAACGAAAGATCGCCGCAGTCTGCCGCGGCGTTGCCAGTAAGATTGCCTCCGGAGAAAAAGGGCCGTTTAAAATCACGGATAAACAGCTTGAAGAATATCTGGGACCGGTTGAATATTTCGTGGAAACCACTACCAGGACCTGGGGTCCTGGCCTGGCTACTGGATTGGCCTGGACTCCGGTAGGCGGAGAACTGCTGTTCATCGAATCCGCCAGAATGAAGGGTAAAGGTGAACTGAAATTGACCGGTAAACTGGGCGATGTCATGAAAGAATCGGCCAATGCCGCCCTTACCTACATCCGGGCCAATTCACAGGAAATGAACATTAACGAAGGCATCTTTTCAAACGAGGATATTCACATTCATGTTCCTGAAGGAGCCACCCCCAAGGACGGCCCTTCGGCAGGAGTAGCCATGATGGTCTCTCTGACCTCTCTTCTGAAAAATAAAGCAGCCCGCAAGGACCTTGCCATGACCGGTGAGATAACTCTTCGAGGAGATGTCCTGCCAGTGGGGGGGATCAGGGACAAGGTTATTGCAGCGGTGCGGGCGGGAATCACCGAGGTAATTTTACCCCGGTTGAATGAAAAGGATGTCAAGGAATTACGGAAAAACGTCCAGGAGCAAGTGACGTTTCACTATGTCGGCGGCATCAAGGAGGTTCTGGAAATTTCCTTTGCCTGACACCATGATTACGGGCTGCACCAGCTGATATGCTTATCGTCTTTTCCGCTTTTTGCAGGCATGCAG
>JBEPXR010000033.1:0-13126 GCA_041641775.1 Desulfobia sp.
TTGAGCTGGATGTGGTGAAAAAGACCTCCAGATATCTGCTGGGATTCCTGGTGGCTGCCATTTCTCTGGAGCTACTGGATCTTATATTCCGGGGGTATACGGCCATGAAGTCGTGGGATATTCTTCGGGAGGTCATGTACGAGGAAGATTTCTTCAAGATATTTATCCTCCAGTACGGTCTTGGCAATTTGGTTCCCTTCATACTGCTTCTGCTCCCCAGAATCAGCATAAAAAGAACGGCCGTGGCCCTGGCACTGATACTTTTTGGTGTTTTTATGATGCGTTGGAACGTCGTTATCGGGGGGCAGGCCTTTTCTCTCTCCTTCGCCGGATTCATGCATTACCATATCCCGATTATTCCTCATAGCCTCGAAACCTACCGGGAAGGAGTGTTGGGCGCCCTCACCGTAGGTGCGACCCCCTTTGTTATTTTTTGGGTCATCAACAAGTTCGTTCCTTCTCTGAAGGCGACTTGAATCATGGACATAACCGCTTCTCTTCTCAAAAACCACCGGTCTTGCAAGATATGCCGCAGGGCCGGTGGTTTTCTCAGATTTCCTCGATCTCGTAGGTGAAGTTTGGGGTAATGAAGGGAAAGATCTAATTGGCGTTGCTGATGAGGTGGGCCAGTTCCTGGGCCAGGGATTCGATCAGGCTTTGATCTGGCCCTTCGATCATTATCCTGACCAGAGGTTCTGTCCCTGAAAGTCGCACCAGGACCCGTCCTTCATCGCCGAGCTTTTCTTCCATGGCCTGCACCCTGTCATTGAAACCCGGGATCAGGTCGATATCGATTTTTTTAGAAGTTTTGACATTGACCAGGACCTGGGGATAAGGCTCCATTATTTTTTTCAGTTCAGACAGGGGTGCATTATGCTTGATCATGACTGAGAGGAGCTGGAGGGCCGCCTGAATGCCGTCGCCTGTAGTGTTGTGTTCAAGAAAAATGAGATGGCCGGACTGCTCACCTCCGAAAGAGTACTTGTTCTTTCTCATTTCTTCCACAACGTAACGGTCTCCGACCTTGGTTCTTACCAGCTTGCCTCCAATGGACGACATGGTCTTTTCCAGGCCGATGTTGCTCATGACCGTGGCGACCAGGGTTTTTTTCTTCAGTTTTTTACGGCGCAGAAGGTCCTGGGCGCAAATGGCCATAATCTGGTCCCCGTCCAGGATCTCGCCGTTTTCGTCGGCCACGATGATCCTGTCCCCGTCCCCGTCCAGGGCAATACCCATATCAGCACCCTTCTCCTTGACCAGGTCAGCCATGCATTCCGGATGGAGGGCTCCGCAATCCTTGTTGATATTTTTGCCGTCAGGCTCATCTCCGGTTGTGGTGACTCTGGCTCCCAGTTCTTCAAAGACGTGGGGTGCTACCTTGTAAGTGGCCCCGTGGGCGCAGTCGAGCACGATATGGAAATCATCGAGGGTGTACTTCTGTGGGAAAGTGTTTTTCAGAAAAACTATATACCGTCCCCGGGAATCTTCTATACGGTAGGCCTTACCGACCTCATCGGCGACTGGACGAAGGGCCGCCATCTTCTGGGAAAATATGAGCTCTTCGATATCCGCCTCCTGTTGATCGGGAAGCTTGAAACCGTTTCTGGAAAAAATTTTTATTCCGTTGTCCTGAAAAGGGTTATGGGAAGCGGAAATCATGACCCCGGAATCGGCCCGCATGCTGGTGGTGATAAAAGCTACTCCGGGAGTCGGCAGAGGACCTGAAATCAGGACATCGACTCCCATTGAGCAGATTCCGGCGGCCAGGGCGTTCTCCAGCATGTAACAGGAAAGCCTGGTGTCTTTACCTATGACTATTCGTTGTCTGCCGTGTTTTTTGTCTTTCACCAGAAAGGCGATGCCCCGTCCGATCTGCATAGCTATTTCCGTGGTCATGGGGTAGGTGTTGGCGACTCCCCTGACTCCGTCGGTTCCGAATAACTGTCTCATTATTATTTCCCTGTTTCTGGTATTGGTTCTCTGTCAGCTGATAGGCCGGAAAATGCGATGGGACAGCGACTATCATCCCGGCTCGTTTCTGGCTGGTGGTGGCTGACCGCCTTCAGGAAGCCGAGGAGAATCTTCTATCTTTTCCTCTTTCTTTTTTATATCGACATGGACATCCACTACAGGTTCGCCTATCAGTTCAGTTATCTGTTCAGGGGTATCAAGGAGTTTGCTGACTGTAAAAGATTCGGTTCTGCCTTCAAGTTCCACCGTTTCGGTAGCAAATGAATTCAAGTTCTCCAGCAGGGACTGAGGTCCGGTGACCTGGATGGAATTTGGGGTGACATTGATGGAAATAACTTTATAACCGGGTTCCGGATAGTCGTTCGTTTTGATAATGACCGGGATTTTTTTGTTGATGAGCTCGTCAATCCTGAGGATGATATTACGAGGGCTGACATTCTGGAGCCTGACCCCGTTGGGAATGGGGAGATTTTCCGCGGTATTCTTTATGACCCGGGATCCGGGTGCGGCGTCGGAAAGATCAATGGTATGGCTGATATTGCTTTTTTCCAGTTTCCGAATCAGTCCCAAAGGCCCCTTCACCCGTATTTCTATCCTTTTCTTGAACTGGTTGGTAATTATCATGTTTTCCGGCAGGTTTACTATTTCGACCGGAATGGGTATGGTGCGGTCGACTTTGTCCACTCCCACCACAAAATACCACAGAACCAGAGCAAATAAAAAGGAGGCGAGCTTGAGTCCCCAGTTTTTAGGCCACTCTCTGAATTTCAATAGTTTGATTTGGGTTGCAGCCAGTTTATCCATTTATGAGTGTCCAAATCTCTGGAATTTATCAGAGCTTCAAGCCTGGTTCTCAGTGTCGGAATGTCGAGATCCCGGCTGATTTTGCCGTGGATCACCAGGGAGATTTCCTGTCGTTCTTCGGAAATGGCTATAACTACGGCATCCGTTTCCTCTGATATCCCCACCGCTGCCCGATGCCTGGTTCCCAGCTTGTTGGCGAGGTTCGGATTCCTACTGAGTGGCAGAACGCTTCTGGCAGTGAGTATTCTGTCCCTGCGAATTATGACTGCACCGTCATGGAGAGGGGAATCGGGTAGAAAAAGGCTGGCGAGCAGCTCCATGCTCAGTTGAGCGTTGATGTAGTGTGATGATTCTATATAGTCCTGGAGACCGGTCTCCCTCTCAATTACGATGAGAGCGCCGATCTGGCGCTTAGCCAGAAACTTGCAGGCTTTGACTATTTTCTTGACTGACTGGCTGTTATCCTCTTCGGTCTTGCCGAAGGGATGCTGACCCATCTGGGTAAGGGCTCTTCGTATATCACTCTGGAAGACAATGATGATGACTATGACGATGGAACTGAGGAAGGTGGACAGGATCCAGTAAAGGGTCATGAATTCAAGGAGTCTGGCGCCGAAATAGGCGGCAATCAGTACGCCGATGCCGGCGAGCATCTGAATCGCTCTCGTGCCGCGAATAAGAAGGATGACTCTGTAAACGATAAATGATACCAGAAGTATGTCGATAATGTCCTGCCAGCGAAGGGAACTGAGAATTTCGGTCATCGGGGATAGATAGAGTCTTCGGGAATAAATTATACGGTATGTAATATATATAGCATATTAAGATGTTATTTTGTATAGAAAATCTTGGACATGAGATTAATCTTATTGACATAAATTCTAAAGTCATTTATAAAACCCCTTTTAATATACTTATGTTGAATCTTCGCTGTAGAGCCTGCAGATTACCCTACAACATCATCCATCAGGACTGCTCTCCCGAATTGATCTGGATGAGAGACAGCGGCTTTGACTTCAGCGGGTTTCACGGTGATTATAAGGAAGTATTCGTGTGAAGAATCAGGAGTTGGCTGAACGGACTCAATGGTCAGCAGTTTTCATTGCTGACTGTCAATTTCAGTTACGTCTCAGGCGGATCCAGGTAAGAAAACAGGAGGAAGAATTTGGCAAACCATAAATCAGCCCTGAAGAGAGCAAGACAGAATGTGGTCAGAAGGGAGCGCAACCGGGCTAACAAGAGCAGAATCAAAAAGGTAGTGCGCAGGGTTAACGAAGCGATAGAAAGCCAGTCCGTTGAACAGGCCAATGAGGCCCTGCAGCAGGCTATTCCTACGATACAGAAGGCTGCCACCAAAGGCACTCTTCACAAGAAAACCGCATCCCGCAAAGTATCCAGGCTTACCAGACGTGTCAACAGGTTCAGGAAGGAACAAGAGGCTGCCGGTTGAAATAATACGGCTGGGAGAGGGCGGTAAAGAGTGAATAATTGAGAAAACCACCTTTCACTGCCCCCCCTTCCCCTTCCCACTCCCGACCTCCCGCATCCCACTTCCCACTCCCCTGATGCAGCCGCTGCTCGATGATTTTATAGTCCTGGCCGAGAATCATACCATGATCCCGGTATCCCGCGATATATTTGCGGATCTTGACACCCCCCTTACCGTTTTTGCCAAGGTAGCAGGCAGGGATACCCATGCCTTCCTCTTTGAAAGCCTGGAAGGTGACGAAAAATGGGGGAGACATTCTTTCATAGGTCTGGATCCTGTTCTCATTTTCAAAAGTTCGGGAAGCACCATAACGGTAAGCAAGGGTGGGAATACGGAACAATTTGAGGGGGACCCGCTTCAGGAACTGCAGAACATTCTGGAGTCATACCGGCTTCCCAGGACGAGCCCTTCCATGCCCAGTTTTTATGGAGGAGCTGTAGGCTACCTTGGATATGACATGGTCAAGTTCATGGAGAAGCTGCCTGATGTCGATAAAAATCCGGAAGATCTGCCCGACAGCTTTTTTATAATCCCCAGACTGGTCCTTATTTTTGACAATCTCAAACAGACGCTGACCGTGGTGTACTGCGCCGAAATCACGCCTGAAGCCGATCCGGCTGAAATATATCGGGTGGCTCAGGATGAGATAGATGCCATAATCAGCAGGTTGCGAACCAACGCTCTCCCGGAAGAACTGGTGAATTCCGAGCCCGGGAGTCATAATCATGTTTTCAGTTCCTCGGTGGAGAAGGAGAACTTCAAGGATATGGTAAAGAAGGCCAGAGAGTATATTCTGGCCGGAGACATTATCCAGGTTGTATTATCCCAGCGTTTCCACACCCGGACCGATATGTCATCCCTCATGCTTTATCGGGCACTGAGGCTTATCAATCCCAGTCCCTACTTGTTTTACCTGAGGCTCGGAGATGTTGTTCAAATCGGTTCCTCACCGGAAATCCTGGTGAGGCTGGAGGGGGATTCGGTGGAAGTCCGGCCTATCGCCGGAACCAGACCCCGAGGCAGAACCCCCGAAGAAGACTTGGAGCTGGAACGAGAACTGCTGGCGGATCCCAAGGAGAGGGCTGAACACCTGATGCTGGTAGATCTGGGCCGTAATGATGTAGGTCGGGTTGCCGAACCGGGTAGCGTAAAAACCCACGATCTGATGGTGATCGAACGCTACAGCCATGTTATGCACATAGTTTCCGGAGTTCGGGGTAAACTGATCAGCGGTAAAGATCAGTTTGATGTAGCCAAGGCCTGTTTTCCTGCGGGAACGGTAACCGGAGCCCCCAAGATTAGAGCTATGGAAATAATTGAAGAGCTTGAATCATTGAGGAGGGGGCCTTATGCCGGAGCAGTTGGGTATTTCGGTTTTTCAGGCAATATGGATCTATGCATAACTATCAGGACTTTCGTGATGCAGGGTAATAGCCTCTGGGTGCAGGCGGGGGCTGGTGTAGTGGCCGATTCCGATCCGGAAAAGGAATATCAGGAAACGTTGAACAAGGCGAGAGGGCTGCGCAGAGCTCTGGAGCTGGCTGAACAGGGTTTCTGATCGCAATGATTCTGCTGATTGATAATTACGATTCCTTTACCTACAATATCGTCCAGACGATCGGCGCTTTCGGGATGGAGATCCGGGTAGTCCGAAACGACGAAATCAGTGTGGCTGATCTGGAAAAGAGCCTGCCTGATCGTCTTATCATCTCTCCCGGGCCATGCGACCCGGCTAAAGCAGGAATTTCGATTGAAGCTATACGCTCCCTGGCCGGCAGGGTTCCTATACTGGGAGTCTGTCTGGGGCACCAGGCAATATCCGAGGCTTTTGGGGGCAGGACAGTCAGGGCCGGCAGAGTGATGCATGGCAAAACAAGCCCTGTCTATCATGATGAGAGGGGTGTCTTCCGGGGACTCCCCAATCCCTTCGAGGCTATGCGCTATCATTCTCTGGTCGCCAGCCTGGAAGACCTGCCTCCGGTGCTCCAGATAACAGCCCGCAGTGATCAGGGAGAATTAATGGGTTTGCGTCATAAGACCCTGATGGTAGAGGGGGTGCAGTTTCATCCGGAATCCATTATGACTCCGGACGGAGTGCAACTATTGAAGAATTTTATCAGTCCCGAATATACGGAAGAGTTCAGGGACTGGAGTGCGGAGTTGAGCGGCAAATAGAAATCAGGGGTTGAGTATTCCACATTGAGAACCATCCGGAGAAATTCATGATTAAGGAAGCTATTGCCAGGGTAGTTGATCGTATTGATCTGACCGAGGAAGAAATGGTCGGGGTAATGGATGAAATCATGAGCGGCAATGCCACTCAGGCCCAGATAGGCTCCTTTATCACCGCAATGCGCATGAAAGGGGAGACCGTGGATGAAATCACCGGTGCTGCCCGGGTAATGAGGAGTAAAGCCACCAAAGTAGACGCTTTAGAAAAGGGCAAGATCCTGGTTGACACTGTGGGAACAGGTGGTGATGCCAGCGGGACGTTCAACGTTTCAACAACCGCTTCTTTCATTATCGCCGGAGCCGGTGTTCCGGTTGCTAAACACGGTAATCGCTCCATTTCGAGCCATTGCGGAAGCGCCGATGTCCTCGAAGCCCTGGGAGTCAATCTCAATATGACTGCCGAACAGATAGGCCAATGTGTACGGCAGGTGGGCATAGGCTTTATGTTCGCCCCGGTTCTGCATGGAGCCATGAAACATGCCATCGGCCCGAGAAAAGAAATTGGCATCAGGACGTTTTTCAACGTCCTGGGACCCTTGACCAATCCGGCCGGAGCCAATGTCTATATTCTCGGGGTTTACGATCCGGACCTTCTGGAGAAGATGGCCGGCGTCCTTTCCCGTTTTGAGGTTGAGAGAGCCCTGGTTGTCTGGGGTGAGGGCGGTATAGACGAGATTACGGTTACCGGGGAGACCAGGGTGGCTGATTTAAAGAATGGACGGGTGGCCACCTATACCATTAAACCTGAAGATGCGGGATTGGAGAGGGCAACTCTGGCCGATATCCAGGGTGGCAGGACCGCCGACGAAGCCGCAGACCAGTTACGTGGTGTCCTCGAGGGCAGTCCCGGTCCCTGCCTGGATATGGCCCTGATCAATGCCGGTGCCGCTCTGATGGCTGCAGGCAGGATTGATGATCTCATAGGCGGAGTGGCGCTGGCCCGTCAGTCTATTGATTCCGGTGCTGCTTTGAACAAACTCGAAGAACTGGTAAAATACTCTGGCGGATGATTCGGGCACTTGCCCGTCATCGCGTCCTGGAGATACGATCAATGATCCTGGATAAGATTGTTGAGTATAAAAAAGAGGAAGTAAAGCGTCTTTCAAAGAAAGGGCTGCCTGAGCCCCGGGCCAAGGTCGATCCGCCCAGAGGGTTTCAGGAATCCCTGCTCTCCTTTTCAGGCATCTCGTTGATTGCCGAGGCTAAAAAAGCCTCTCCTTCCAAGGGCTTGATCCGACCGGATTTTGACCCGGTGGCCATCGGCCGGGCTTACGAGGAAGCAGGAGCCCAGGCCATGTCAATTCTGACAGACGAACATTTTTTTCAGGGAAGTCTGGATTACCTTGCCATGGTGCGCGCTGAAGTTTCCCTTCCCCTGTTGCGCAAGGATTTTATTATTGATGAGATTCAGATTGAAGAAGCTCGCCGGTCCGGGGCCGACGCCATCCTTCTTATATGCGCCATCCTGGATACAAGCCAGCTCAGGGATTACCGTGCCCTCAGCCTTGAGTTGGGAATGGACAGTCTGGTTGAAGTGCATGACGAGTGGGAACTGGAAAAGGCGCTCAAGGCCGAAAGTCCGCTGATTGGTATAAATAACCGGAATCTGAGGGACTTCAGTGTGGATCTGGAAACGACGATCAGGGTCGGGAGAGAGATCCCGGAGGGAATAGCTGTAGTGAGCGAATCGGGCATCAAGGAGTATGCCGATGTCAAGAGACTTGAGGAGCATGGCATCAGTGCCGTACTGGTCGGGGAGTCTCTGATGCGCGCCGATGACATAGGCAGGGCTGTCCGCGAGTTAATGGGTAGATAGTGAGGAACTGCAGTTATGATACGGACCAGAGTCAAGATCTGCGGCATGACGAACCGGGAGGAAGCTCTCCATGCCGCTGCTGAAGGTGCCGATGCCATCGGTTTTATTTTTGCAGCCAGAAGCCCCCGGTACATCCCCCCTGCAGAAGCCCGGGAAATTATCCGGGAACTGCCCCCCTTTATGGACCGGGTTGGCGTCTTCCTTGACGAGAAGGAAGAGGATGTGGAAGATATTGCATCCTACTGCGGTCTGACCACACTACAACTGCACGGCTCCGAATCCCCTGAATACTGTGGAATATTTTCCCACAAAGTAATCAAGGCCTTCCAGGTCCATCCGGATTTTGATTTCTCGGTGCTCAAGGCATATGAAAAAAAGGTCTCGGCTTTTCTCTTTGATACCTTCCACAAGCACAAGGCGGGGGGAACCGGAGAGATATTCGACTGGTCGCTGGTCAACAGCCTCGGAACAACTCTGCCGATTATCCTGGCCGGGGGCCTGGGGACGGAAAATGTCGTCCGGGCAATCCAGGAGGTCAAACCTTACGCTGTGGATGTTAACTCAACCCTGGAAACAGCCCCGGGAGTCAAGGATATGAAACTTATTTCCAGACTGCTGGCTAATGTCAATAATCTCTGTTCCTCCCTTTAAGTTTTCCCCCTCTTTTTCATTAGCTGAGAACCGGAAGTTGACAGAACCCTCTTTTTCTGCTCTCCTGTTAATAGTACAGCTAACAGCTAACAGCTAACAGCTAACAGCTAACAGCTAACAGCTAACAGCTAACAGCTAACAGCTAACAGCTAACAGCTAACAGTTAACAACTCAACAACCGACCACCTGCTATATTGTCCGATCACATCCCAGCCTACCTCTCCAGTCACTATTCCGGAGATCTGGAAAAAAATATCGGCCAGGCTTTTCAGCGCCTGCAAGACTGCAACCTTTGTCCCAGAAATTGCCAGGTCAACCGTCTGGAAAACGAAACCGGTTTCTGCAGGACAGCGGAAAAGGCAATAGTGGCGGCCTGCCATACCCATTTCGGTGAAGAGCAACCCTTGGTCGGTGGGAAAGGATCGGGAACCATTTTTATCAGTTACTGCAATCTGGGATGCGTCTTTTGCCAGAACGAGGATATCAGCCACCGGGGAGAAGGATGGGAGGTAGATAGGTTGCAGCTGGCCGATATGATGATTGGCCTGCAAAAAGAAGGCTGCCACAACATCAATTTTGTCACTCCCTCCCATGTAGTCCCACAGATACTAGCTGCACTGCCGCCCGCAATTGAGAGAGGGTTGCGCCTCCCCCTGGTCTATAATTCAAGCGGCTATGATGAGGTGGACACCCTCCGGCTCCTGGAAGGAGTGGTGGATATCTATATGCCGGATTTCAAGTTCTGGTCCGGGGATTCTGCCGGGCGTTACTGTAAGGCCCCGGATTATCCCCGGAAGGCCAGGGCAGCCATAGAGGAGATGCACCGGCAGGTGGGTGATCTGGTCATTGATGAACAGGGAGTTGCCCGAAGGGGTCTGCTGGTCAGGCATCTGGTCATGCCTGGAGGTCCCGGGGAGACAGCCGAGATAATGAAGTTTCTTGCCTTACTCTCCCCGAATACCTATGTCAACGTTATGGAACAGTACCGTCCCTGCTATCTGGCCCATAAGTATCCTCCAATTGACCGGTCCCTGACCCACGAGGAGTATAAAGAGGCTGTTTTTCTGGCGCGTAAAGCGGGACTTCAACGACTTGCCGAAAGTCCCCTGACCAGAATATTTGCCAGGCTGGGACTGTAACCGTTCAGGACTGGTCGGTTTTCCACTTTTTACAGATAATCAGGATAGCGTTTTACGGTGATGACTCTTCGAGCCCACAAAACCAAAATAATCTGCACCATCGGCCCATCTTCAGATTCTCTGGATATACTGGAAAATCTGATCTCAGCCGGTATGGATATCGCCCGGCTGAATTTTTCCCATGGTACTTTTGCCGATCATCATAGAATTATTGATCACCTTCGTCATGCCTCCCGGAAAACAGGGAGACGTGTGGCCATAATGGGAGATCTTCCAGGACCAAAGATCCGAATTGGACGGCTGGCCACCGATCCTCATGAACTCAAGTATGGGCAACTGCTGACCCTTACCGTAGACCCTGAGGCTGATGGCTGCGACAGGATTTTCGTTAATTTTGACCGGTTGCCTCAAAAAGTGAGAGAAGGAGATAAGCTGTATTTGAATGATGGGTTGATCCAGCTCAGGGTGAAAGAAATATCAGGAGGTGATGTCCTTTGTCTGGTTGAGGAAGGTGGTGAGTTGCGATCCCGGAAAGGATTGAATCTTCCGGGCGTATCCCTGGGGATCAGGGCCTTTACCGATAATGACAGAAAGTGGCTGGAATTTGCCGCTGAAGAAGAACTGGATGCGGTCAGTCAATCCTTTGTAGAATCGTCTGTGGATATCAATGAAGTGAGGCAGACGGCCTCGACCATGGGTTATCAACCTTTCCTCCTCGCCAAGATAGAAAGAGCCGGGGCTCTGAACAGAATTGATGCCATCCTCCAGGCTGCCGATGGAATAATGATCGCCCGTGGTGACCTGGGCGTGGAGGTTCCCGTTGAGCGGATAGCGATAATCCAGAAAAACCTCATCAGAAAGGCAAATTATGAAGGCAAGCCGGTTGTGACCGCTACTCAGATGCTGGAATCCATGACGGACAGTCCCAGGCCAACCCGGGCTGAAGTGACTGATGTTTCCAATGCCATCCTTGATGGGACCGACTGTGTAATGCTTTCCGGGGAGTCGGCTATCGGTGAATATCCCCTGGAAGCAGTTCGTATGCTGGCCAGGATAGCTGCAGTCACAGAACCCCTGCAGAAGGGTTACGTGGAAGATCAGTGCACCGATCGGGGGCAGAAAGAGATAAGCTTGAGAAATCTTGTAGCCCTGAGTGTCCGGGAAGCCCTGCTTCATCTGCCTGCCACAGTTATCCTGACTCCCACTCAGAGCGGAGCGACTGCCCGCAGTATAGCCCGTTTCCGGCCCATGATCTGGATTCTGGCGGTCAGTCCGCTGTTGGATACCTGCCAGAAACTTCAATTCTCTTATGGAGTTTATCCACTCCATGAACCAGAACTGCCTGAAAACTGGAATAGATATGTCCATAGTTGGTTGAAATCCCAAGGCCTTGAGGGAGATAAAGTCCTCTTGACTGAAGGGCCTTCTCCAAGGCATCCCCAAGCAAATCACCGGATGGAAATTATTGAACTACGTTAAAATTCTACCCTTAAGTTGCCACAAGGACAAAAGGCCTCTTTCATTTCGGTTCTTAACCTTTTTTTCGATGACTTACAGACATATTACTTTGGTTGACAGGAGTTAGCAGCAGACCTGGGAGAGGCGACTCATTGGTACTTCCCGTGTTATGTTGCCCTGTAGATGAAAGATCGGAAGCTTGTACCTCCCTTATTTATTTTTATGGCTTCCTGTAAAAAAGAACAGTATATTGGCCATCCGTACCGGAGATGAAATTCCTCTTTGACAATCCGTTATCCCTTGGAATTTCGGGTTGTATATTTTAATTCTATTTAATCAGTTCTCACCTCATTATGGCACTGCAAGAAGGATTGGATAAGCATTATCCTGTGTGCAGGAGGCTTGCGGGCAGGGAGAAGTGGGAGGCCCTGCTTAACTGCAGCGGAAGGATATCAGTTGAAAAATTCCCCCTGCTGATCGCCAGGAAAGGCGAAGAGTTATCATTACCCCCTTATTTTCCCGATCTGGCCAGCCTCGAATATGCTTATCGTGAAATTCTTGAAGGTGAAACGGAGATTCCGGACAGGATTGATAAAATCATGATCAATCCATCCCTCCAGCTCATGGATCTGCATTGGAACAATCTCGTTCCTCTGCTGTTTGCCAAACCCGGCGAAGTCCCGGATGAACCCGAAGAAAGCGGCCAATACATTATTATCTGGAAAGATCCCGACGACGGAAGGGTCAGGATCCGAGAGTGTTTTCCTGGTGAATTGCTTGTTCTGAAAATGCTGGTAGAAGACATTGACCGGAAGGAGGCGGCCGCTCTGGGTGGCGTCCCTGTGGGTTATCTTGATTCTGCCTTCGACCGGGCCATAGATAGAGGGATCCTGTTATCGCCTGGATCGGCCATCCGCAGGGATGAGTCCATGTTTATGATTCCGTCGGCAACCAAAGAACGATTCCTTTCCGCCAAGGTGTTTACCCTTCAGTGGCATATTACCCAGGCCTGCGACCTTCACTGCAAGCACTGCTATGACCGAAGCAAAAGGTCTCCCCTGACTCCGGATCAGGGGCACGGCATCCTGGATCAGATGAGAGAGTTTGTCCGGGACAGACATGTCCGTGGACAGATAAGCTTCACCGGAGGAAATCCTCTCCTCCATCCCCAATTTCTGGTGCTATACCAGGCTGCGGCTGACAGAGGATTTAACCTGGCCATTCTCGGTAATCCCACTACCGCGGAATACCTTGAAGAGATAATCAGGATCCGACGGCCCGTCTTCTTCCAGGTCAGTCTTGAAGGCCTCCAGGAACATAATGACAGTATCAGGGGGGAGGGGCACTTTGCCACGGTATTGGATTTTCTTAAGCTTCTCAAAGAAAAGGATATCCCATCCATTGTCATGCTCACCCTGACCGAAGCCAATATCGATCAGGTCATTCCCCTGGCGGATTTTTTGAAGGATAAAGCGGATGATTTTACCTTCAACAGGCTGTCCTTGGTTGGGGAAGGAGCTAACCTGCGGCTTCCTTCACCTGAGAGGTTCCGGAAGTTTCTGGAGG